>DATNGY010000127.1:0-4294 GCA_035605735.1 Solirubrobacteraceae bacterium | reverse complement strand
CCACCAGCGAGGGGTCGATCGTGTGCCAGAGGTCCCAGGAGCGGCGCGCGCTCGCGCTGTGCCAGGCGTCGTCGCCGTGGGCGCAGCGGATGAGGCGCGACTCGTCGCCGGAGCCCGCGCGGACGTGGCCGGGCGCGAGCGGCTCGACGAGCGTCACGTCCCAGCCGGACAGCGCGCAGTGGCGCGCCAGCGCGGCGCCGAAGACGCCCGCCCCGACGACGACGAGCGAGCCCGCCATCAGGGGACGCGGAACGCCTGGTAGGCGGTGGCCGAGGAGCGCAGCGGCGCCTGGCCCTCGAAGACCGCGCGCACGCGCCAGCGCCCGCCGTGGTTGAGCTCGCGCAGCACGGCGAACGGGCGCCACGCGGTGCGGAAGTTGCGCAGCGCCACGCGCCAGCGGCCGTCGACGCGCCGCTGCCACTCGATGCGCACCCGCCCGTCGGTGGCGAAGAGCGCCGGCCCGCGCACGCGGCCGCCGAGCACGCACGCGCGGCCGCTGCACCGGACGGCCGAGACGATCGTGTGCGAGGGCAGCGTCGGGCTCAGGCGCCGCGCGTCCGCCCGCACGACCCCGATCGTCCGCGAGGACCGGTTGCCGATGCGGTCGAAGGCCACGACCCTGATCGCGTGCCGGCCGCGGCGCAGCCGCCGCGCGCCGGTCCAGTCGAGGCGGACCGGGCGCCCGTCGGCGAGCCCCACGCTGAACGACTTGATGCGCCGGCCGTCGGCGAAGAGGCGGATGCGGTCCAGCCCGGACCCGTCGCTCGCCGCGGCGACGATCCGCAGAACGCCGGTGACGCGCTGCCCGCGCACGGGCGCGCGCACGCGAAGCCGCGGGCCGCGGAAGTCGCCGCACGGCCCGCGCAGGCTGTCGCCGCGGGTGACGACGTCGCGGAAGGCCGCCCACGCGGGCTTCGGCGCTCCGGCCGCGTCGAGGAGCCCGTAGTGGCGCGCCTCCTCGGGACTCTGGGCGGGATCGTCCTGCAGCGTGAACCACGCCGCGACCTGCACGTAGCGGTCGCGGGCCAGGCAGTGGAAGGCCGCGCGGAGGTTCGCCGCCTGCGCCTCGGCCGAGACGCCGGCCGGCTTCTGGCCCGCCCACGTCCCGCTCGCGCAGATCCCTCCGCCGGTCGAGCTCCAGCCGAGCTCGGTCATCCAGATCGGCTTGCGCCCGTCGCCGTGCGCGCGCATCACCGCGTGCACGGTCCGGTAGCCGAGGAACGTGAAGCGCGCGACCCGTCCGCGCGAGTCGCGGTAGAAGGACTGCGGGCCACGATCGAGGCAGGCGGTGTCGGTGTGGACGGCGACCGCGTCGAAGTGGCCCTTGATCCCGGCGCGGTAGAGCGCGCCGAGGTAGGCGAAGTTGTTCCCCGTGAGCGGGCCGACGAGGACCTTGGCGCGGCGGTCGGCCCGGCGGACGGCGGCGAACCCGGACCGCAGCAGCGCGGCGTAGCGCCGCGCGTCGACCCGGGCGTGCCAGAAGAACGCGTCGTCCTCCTCGTTCCAGACCTCGTAGGCGGCGACGCGCCCGCGGAAGTGTCGCGCGAGCGCGCCGAGGAAGCGCGCATAGGCCGCCGGGTCCGACGGCGGGACGAGCCGGTCGGCGCTGCCGTTGGCCCAGCGCGGCGCGCCGACGACCGAGAAGATCGGGCGCGCGCCCGCGCGTCGCAGCCGGGCGACGGCGTCGTCGTACTGGGTCAGGCGGTAGCCGGCGATCGACTGACGCGGACCGGCCGGCTGGAAGTCGGACCAGAGGACGAAGAGCCGCGCGTAGCGGGCGCCCGTCTGCGTCGCGCGGACGACCTGGCCGCGCGCGGACTCGACGTGGGCGATGTTGATCCCGGGCGCGGCCGCGCGGGCCGGGGCCGCCGCCGCGAGCAGCGCTCCGAGCGCGAGGAGGACGAGAGCCTGACGCAACGGCATGAGGGCGAGGCGGGGCGTTACCGTGGTCGTCATGACCGAGACCGCCGCCGCCAGCCCTACCGTAGCGTCGATCGTCGCCGGGCGGGCGCCCGACGGCGCGCCCGGAGGGCGGGTCGCCTCGACGAACCCCGCGCGCACCGACGAGGTCGTCGCCGAGGTCGCGCTGGGCGACGCGTCGACGTTAGTGGCCGCTTGCGAGGCCGCGCGCGCCGCGCAGCCCGCCTGGGCCGCGGTCCCGGCGCCCGTGCGCGGGCGCGCGATCCAGCAGGCCGGGCGGCTCGTCGAGGACAACAAGGAGGCGCTCGCCCGCATCGTCACGCGCGAGATCGGCAAGCCCTACGCCGAGGCCCTCGGTGAGGTCCAGGAGGTCATCGACACGTGCTCGTTCTTCCTCGGCGAGGGCCGGCGGCTCTACGGCCAGACCGTGCCGAGCGAGATGCCCGACAAGCAGCTCTTCACGTTCCGCACGCCGGTCGGGGTCGCGGCGATCATCACCGCCGGCAACTTCCCGGTCGCAGTCCCGAGCTGGTACCTCGTGCCGGCGCTGCTCTGCGGGAACGCGGTCGTGTGGAAGCCCGCCGAGTACGCGCCGGCGACGGCCGCCGCCTTCGCCCAGCTCTTCCTCCACGCGGGCCTGCCCGAGGGCGCGCTCAACCTCGTCCTCGCCGACGGCGAGCAGACCGCGGCGGGCCTCGAGCAGGCGCTCGACCACGGGCTCGTCGACAAGGTCGGCTTCACGGGCTCGAGCGCGGTCGGCGCGCGCATCGGCGAGCTCTGCGGCCGCCACCTGCAGTCGCCGTGCCTCGAGCTCGGCGGCAAGAACCCGCTTCTCGTCATGGCCGACGCCGAGCTCGACCTCGCCGTCGAGGGCGCGCTCTTCTCGGGCTTCGGCACCGCGGGCCAGCGCTGCACGTCGCTCGGCACGGTGATCGTCGACCGGCGCGTGCACGACGAGTTCCTCGCGCGCTTCGCGCGCGCGGTCGAGGCGGCCGCCATCGGGGATCCGACCGAGGACGTCCTCTACGGCCCGATGATCCACGAGCGCTTCCTCGAGCGCTTCGAGCGCGACTGGCTCGGGCTCGTCCGCGACCACCACGGCGTGCACGGCTCGACCGGGACGGGACGCATCACCGCGGGCAACCCGCGCGCCGGCTTCGTCGGCGACGATCCCGAGCGCGGCCTCTTCGTGCACCCGACGATCGTCTCCGGTGTCCGCGCAGACGACGAGCTCGCGAACACGGAGACGTTCGGCCCGCTCGTCGGCGTCGCCGCGTTCGGCGACTGGGAGGAGGCGATGGCGCTCGCCAACGGCCACGGCTACGGCCTCAGCGCGGCGATCTACACGACGAGCCCCAAGCACGCGTTCCGCTTCCGAGAGCAGTGCACCGCGGGCATGGTCAGCGTCAACAACTCGACGAGCGGCGCCGAGGCTCACCTGCCCTTCGGCGGCAACGGCAAGTCGGGCAACGGCTCGCGCCAGTCGGGGATCTGGGTCCTCGACCAGTTCACGCGCTGGCAATCGATGAACTGGGACTTCTCGGGCCAGCTCCAGAAGGCCCAGATGGACGTCGCCGACGTCGAGGCCGACCTCGGCTTCCGCCTCGACGGCTGACCGCGCCTCCCCGCGCGCGGCCGCGCTGCCCGCCTTCGCCTCGGCGGCGTGGGGCCTCGCCCTCGTCGTCGCAAGCCGGCGTGCGCGGGAGACCTAGACTCGCGGCCATGCACGCACGGCTGCTCGTCGGCGCCCTGACCGCGATCGTCGTCGCGGCCGCGACCGCATCGGCGGCCTCCCACACGATCGTCGTGCGCAAGGGCGCCGTCGTGCGGATCGGTGATTTCAGCACGACCGGTCGAGCCGGAAGCACGATCGGGGGCGCGATCCAGGCCTTCGGGCGACCATCCTCGCGGGTGCGGTTCGCCGGCCGAAACGGTTGCCGCGACCGCTGGGCAACGGCGGGCATCCGGGCCGTCTTCAACGACTTCGGAGCGGGCGAGGCGTGCTTGGACGGGAGGGTCCAGAACCTGACCGTGCGGACGCGACCGTGGCGCACCCAGCGCGGCCTCCACGTGGGCGACCGGGTCGGGCGACTCCGGCGCCTGCACCCCGCCGCGCGGCTCCACCGCAAGAGCTGGTGGCTCTACACCGCGGTCTCGCCGTTCGGCCCGACGCCCACGCGGTATCCGCTCGTGCGCGCGCGTGTGGACGGAGGCCGCGTGACGTCGCTGACGGCGGAGATCGGCGCCGCGGGCGAGTAGTTCCCGTGCCCCGCCTGGCCGTGGTCGCCTCCGCGCAGTCGCTCCTCGTCGTCGCTGGGACGGCCCGGGCGGAGCTTCCGGCGCGCTGCGTCCGGACGTCGGCGTGCGACGCGCG
>DATNGY010000126.1:0-2790 GCA_035605735.1 Solirubrobacteraceae bacterium | reverse complement strand
CGTGCTCGCGGTCGTCGCGGTGGCCGCGGTCGTGGCGGCGCTCGTGCGCCTCGCTTGGTAGTGGTGAGCCCCGCCCCAAGTCGGCTCGAGTCGAGTTCGAGCTTTTGCACCGCATGGGTGCAAAGGCTGGATCTCGAGCCGTCGCCGCGCTCGCCGCCTGCTCTAGCGCGCGCCCGCCACGCGGCCGCGGTCGCGCAGCACGCGCCGCAGGATCTTGCCCGAGGGCGAGCGCGGGATCTCGTCGACCCACTTGATCGCGCGGACCCGCTTGTGGGGCGCGACCCGCTCGGCGACCCACGTCATGAGCGCGTCGGCTGCGAGCTCCTCGCGCGCGACGACGAACGCCTTCGGCACCTCGCCCGCATCCTCGTCGGCAATCGGGACGACCGCGACGTCGGCGACCGCGGGGTGGGTCAGCAGCAGCGCCTCGAGCTCGGCCGGCGCCACCTGGAAGCCCTTGTACTTGATGAGCTCCTTGAGGCGGTCGACGATCCGGTACTCGCCGTCCGCGTCGAGCCGCGCGACGTCGCCCGTGCGCAGCCAGCCGTCGGCCGTGAGCGTGCGCGCGGTCGCCTCGGGGTCGCCGAGGTAGCCGCGCATGACCTGCGGCCCGCGCAGCCACAGCTCGCCGTCGCCGTCGGTGTCCTCCTCGGTCTCGGGATCGACGATCCGCGCCTCGGTGTTGGAAACGAGCCAGCCGATCACGCCGGGCGAGACCTCGTCGAGGTGGCCGTCCGGCGGCCCGTGCGTCAGCGGGCTCGCCTCGGTCATCCCGTAGCCCTGGCGGATCATGCAGCCGATGCGCTCCTCCGCGCGCGACGCGAGCTCCTCGTCGAGCGGCGCGGCGCCGCACATCACGGCGCGCAGCGACGAGAGGTCGTACTCCGAGACGGCGGGCGCGTTGGCGAGCGCGAGCACGATCGGCGGCACGACGTGGGCGACGATCACGCGGTGCTCCTCGATGACTCCGAGGAACCGCTCGAGCTCGAACCGCGGCAGCGTGACGATCTTCGCGCCGCCGGCGAGGCCGTGGTTGAGGACGATCACCTGGCCGTAGATGTGGAAGAAGGGCAGCACGCCGACGAGCACGTCGTCGGGCCCGAGCCGGTGGATCGGCTGGGCCTGGACGAGGTTCGCGACGAGGTTGCGATGGGTGAGCATGACGCCCTTCGAGATCCCCGTCGTGCCGCTCGAGAACGGCAGCGCGGCGAGGTCGCGCTCGGGGTCGATCGCCACCTTCGGAGGGTCGCCATCGGGCCGCATGACATCGGGGATCGCCACAGCCTCGATGCCCGCGCCGGCGGCGGCCAGGCGGGCGGCCTCGAGCAGCGAGGGGGCGGCCACGAGCAGGCGCGCGTGGGCGTCGCGCAACTGATGGGCCACCTCGTCCGCCGTCAGGAGCGGGTTGAGGGTCGACACGGCCGCGCCGACCGAGCAGACCGCGTGGACCACGACCGGGTAGCAGGGGTCGTTCGGGCTCACGAGCGCCACGACGTCGCCGTGGCCGACGCCGCGCTCGGCGAGGGCAGCGGCGGCGCCGCGCACCCGGGCGGCGAGCTCGCCGTAGGTCGTGACCTCGCCCGTGGCGCCGTCGACGAGGGCGGCCTTGCCGGCGCGCTGGTCGGCGGCCCCGAGGACGTGCTCGGTGAGCGTCCGGACCGGCACCTCGATGTCGGCGAGGCGGCTGCGGTGGATCATGGCGCAACCCTACGAGCAGGGCACGGCGCACGCCAGCCGGAGCGTTGGCGAGGAGCGCACCGAGGGGGGCGGCCCTACTCGCGGCCGCGCGCCCGGCGGATCGCCTCGAGGCGGTCGCGCAGCGCCGCTTCGGCGTCGTCGGGGGCGTAGAAGCGCGTGCCCTCCAGGCCGTCGGGCATCAGCTCCTGCGGCGAGACGTGGCCGGGGTGCTCGTGCGGGTCGTCGTAGCCCTGCCCGCGCCCCTGCGCGCGCGCGGCCGGGTAGGCGGCGCTCTGCATCCATGGCGGGGGCGCCTTGGCGCCGTGCTCGCGGACCTCGGCCCGGGCCGCGGCGAGCGCACGGTAGGCGGCCTTGGACTTCGGCGCGAGCGAGAGGTAGATCGCGGCCTGCGCGAGCGCGTGCGCGCACTCGGGCAGGCCGACGTGCTCGACCGCATGCGCGGCGCCGACCGCGACCGCCAGCGCCTGCGGGTCGGCGTTGCCGACGTCCTCGGAGGCGAGGATCACCATCCGGCGGGCGATGAAGCGCGGGTCCTCGCCGCCCTCGAGCATGACCGCGAGGTAGTAGAGCGACGCGTCGGGATCCGAACCGCGCGTCGCCTTGATCCAGGCCGAGATCGTGTCGTAGTGGCGGTCGCCGGCCCGGTCATAGGTGAGCGCGCGGCGCTGGAGAGCGTCCTCGGCGACCGCGAGCGTGACGCGCTCGCTCGTCTCCATCGCGAGCTCGAGCGCCGACAACGCCGTGCGCGCGTCGCCGCCCGAGCGCGCGGCGAGGAACGCGAGCGCGTCGTCGTCGGCATCGGCGCCGACGCGGCGCAGCAGCAGCTCGACCTCGGCGGCGGTCAGCGGGACGAGCTCGTAGACCTGCGTGCGCGAGAGCAGCGCGGCGTTGACCTCGAAGTACGGGTTCTCGGTCGTGGCGCCGATGAGCGTGACGAGACCCTCCTCGACCGCGGGCAGGAGCGCGTCCTGCTGGGCCTTGTTGAAGCGGTGGATCTCGTCGAGGAAGAAGATCGTCGGCTCGCCCGTCGACTGGCGCCGGTGCGCGGCGCGCTCCATCACCGCGCGGACCTCGGCGCGCCCCGCCTCGACG
>DATNGY010000125.1:0-2329 GCA_035605735.1 Solirubrobacteraceae bacterium | reverse complement strand
CGAGCCCGCGCGATGGCTGAGGATCGCAAGCCGATCGGATGCGGAGTCAAGCATCTCGACGACCTGATCGAGCGCCCACCTCGACAGCGCGCTCGCGCCCGACGCCGTCTCACGCCGCGAGTGGCAGGTCCTGAACCTGCTCGACCGGGCCGCCGCGAGCGAGGCGGCCGTCGAGGCGCTGCGGCCCTTCTGGGACTCCGGGCGCCCGTTCGGCCGCCGACGTCCTTCAGGGCCTGGCGGCCCGTGGCTGGTCCGAACGGGACGGCAGCAGCAGCGTCCGGCTCACATCCGCCGGCGACGCCGCGCGCGCGGCGCTCGCGGAGCGGGTGCAGGCGTTTCGCACGGCGAAGACGGCCGGTATCGCCCCGGCCCAGCACGCCGCGACGGTGGACTCGCTGCGCCTCATGGCCGAGAAGCTGGAACGCGCGCGCTGAGCGCTCAACCCGGGCCCGCGGCGGCGCGGCGCGCCAGCCCGTCGGCGAACAGGTTGCGCAGCAGCTCGAAGCGGCGTCGAGGTCGTCGGCCGCGAACTCCGGCGCGCGAGCGTCGCCTCGCTGGCGCGATCGGCGTCGAAGCGGATGAGCGCGCCGGCGATGCGCCGTCAAAGTGTCGAAGTTCGACGAAATCGACGTTTCGCGCGCGGAGGCGTCCGCGCCCTGCGCCGCTGCCCTCGGTCAGGCTGCCCAGAGGCAGCCAGCATCGGTGCTTCCTGGCGATCAGGCAGCGTCCAAGGAAAGCGGCGCGAGCGCAGGCTTGGACGGGCGCGCGCTCAGCTCGGCGCTAGGTCCGTGGCCCAACGGCGGCCCCTCAGGTTTGTTCGCTCGTGCCAAGCAACCGCCGCGGTGGCGGCGTACGGTGCCGCCACGACCGAGATGAGCTACGTGATTCCCGTCGTGAACGAGATCGTCGACCCGCGATCGGGCCGCCCGATCTCCGCCATCGGTGATCAGTCGCAGTCGCAGCGCGCCCTGGTGGCGGCATCACTGCTGCGCCTGCCGGACCGTTAGGCCGGATCCCGCGGGAGCGCGCGGTCGCCCAGCAGGTGCGCGAGCGTCAGGGCGACCTCGAACTCGAGGCGCCGCTCGCCGAGCGGGCGGCCGCGCAGCTCCTCCACGCGCGCCAGGCGGTAATGCACGGTGTTCTTGTGCATGTTCAGCCGCTCGGCGGCCTCGCGCGCGTTCGCGCCGGACTCGAGATAGACACGCACCGTCTCGCGCAGGCGCGCGGTGTTCGGGTCCCGTCGCGCGAGCCCTCCGAGCTCGTGCTCCACGACGCGGCGCATCGCCGCTGGTTCGCGCGCCATCAAGCAGGCGAGCGACACGTCGTCAAAGCCGACCAGCCGCTCTGGCCGGCCGGCGAACGGCATCAGCCGGCGCACGAGCTGTGCCGCCTCGTGGCTGCCGCGAAAGCCCGCGAGGCCGCGCGCGGGGCCGCCGAGCGCGGCCCACACCCCCGCGGGCAGCGCCGGCGCGCGCGCCGGGGCCGCGTCGCACGCGATCCACGCCCACAGCGCCGAGGAGCCGGCGGGTACGGTCAGCGTCGCCGTCGCGCCCTGCGTCGCCGCGAGTTCGCGGACCGCCTCCTCGAGTGTCGCCAGGGCGTCGGCCGGCTCGCCGTCGGTCCACAGCACGACGCCGACGTGCGCTCGCCGCAGGTCGTAGCCGAGCGCCGTGCTCGCCGGCTCCTGCTCGATCGGCTCGCCGGCGAGGATCTCGCGGATCAACTCGGCGCGGCGGGCCTGCGCGCCGCTCAGCCACCGATCCCGCTCCTCGCTGTAGATCTCCTCGATGCGATCGAGCTGGATCTCGTACCAGGCGCTCACGCGCTCCCAGGAGTGCTCGAGCACGGCCATCCGCAGCGCCGGGTCCTCGATCCGCGCCGCGACGTCGGCCATCCACCAGCCCCAGAACGCGGCCTGCGCGCGCCGGTATCCGCGGATGAGCGTGCGCAGGTCGATGCCGCGCCGCGCCCACACGCGGACGATCGCGACGAGCGCCACCGGCGCGGCATCGTCTTCGAGCGGCCCGAGCCGCGGGAGCCCCTTGTCGATCAGCAGGCGCGTGAGCTCGCGGGCCGCCGCGGAGCTCTCGGCGGCCAGGTCGCGGTCGGCCATCATCTGTGGCGCGACCTCGGAGACCGGCGAATACGCGTCGACGATCTCCTTCACCTGCGCGTCGTCGATCTCGCGGACCCGGTCGTCGAGCCACTCGAGGACGTCTTTGAGGCTGACGGTCGCGCTCGTAACGGGGCCAGCCTACTCCTCGATCGACGGCCGGAAGCAGGACGTGACCGGGATCGCGTCGACGATGCGGACCGCGTCGGGGCGCAC
>DATNGY010000124.1:0-2271 GCA_035605735.1 Solirubrobacteraceae bacterium | reverse complement strand
CGTGCGTGTTCCTGAAGACGCTGGAGATCAAGGGATTCAAGTCGTTCGCGGACGCAGCATCGCTGCAGTTGGAGCCCGGGGTCACCGTCGTGGTCGGCCCGAACGGGTCCGGCAAGTCGAACGTGTCGGACGCGATCGTCTGGGCCGCCGGCTCGCTCACGCCGTCGGAGATGCGCGCGGAGAAGCCCGACGACGTGCTCTTCGGCGGCTCGGCGACGCGCCAGCCTGCGGATCACTGCGAGGTCGAGCTGCTCTTCGACAACGAGGACGGCGGGTTCGGCGCGGGGCTCGACTACTCGGAGATCGCGATCGCGCGCCGGCTCGTCCGCGGCGGCGAGGGCCAGTATCTCGTCAACCGCTCGCCCGTCCGGCGCACCGACCTGGTCGAGCTGCTTGCCGACGTCGGCCTCGGCGGCTCGATGCACTCGATCGTCAGCCAGGGGAAGGTCGACGCCGTGCTCGCCTCGAAGCCCGAGGACCGCCGAGCGCTGGTCGAGGAGGCCGCCGGGCTCGGGAAGTTCAAGCGCCGCCGGCACCGGGCGGAGCTCAAGCTGGCGCGCGTCGCGACGCAGGTCGAGCGCGCCCGCGACGTCGAGGAAGAGGTGCGCAAGCGCCTGCGCCCACTTGCCCTCCAGGCGACCGCGGCCGAGCGCGCGGAGAAGCTCGTCGGCGAGATCGCGGCGCTTCGGGCGCGGCTCGCGCGGCTCGACCTCGCCGCGCTCGACACACGCCGCGCAGAAGCAGAGGAGCGTCGCACCGCGGCCTCGCTCGCGCGGCGCTCGGCGCAGGAGCGACTCCAGTCCGTGCTCGGCGAGCGGGAGAGCGCGGAGATCGAGCTTTCGGACGCAGCAGGCGCGCGCGAGACCGCCGTCGGCGCGCTCTACCGTCTTCGGGGCGCGGGCGAGCGCCTGACCGTGCGTGGCGAGTCCGTCGCCGGCCTCGCCGCCCGCTTGCACGACGACCTGGCCGATGCCGAGCTCGCTGCGCAGGCGCGAACCGACGAGACGCTGCGCGCGCTCGAGGACGCGGCGCGCGCAGCCGCTGCGGCCGCGCGTGACGCGGCCACGCGCAGCGGGCACTCCGTCGAGCACGCCCGCCACGCACAGGCGCTGCTCGCAGCGGCCGAGCGCGCGGTCGCCGACGAGGCGGACAAGCGCCTCGAGGCCGTCGGGCGCGAACGCGAGGCGGTCGACCGTGGGATGAGCGAGCTGACCGGAGGGCACGGCGACGCCAACCGCTCGCTCGTCGCGCTCGGCACCGCGCGGGAGCGGCTTCGCTCGCGCGAGGAGACCGTCGCCGCGCTCGCCCAAAAGCTCCGTGGCGAGCACGACGTCGCCCGCACGCATGCTCGAAGTGGCGCTCCGAGCCCGGCCGAGCTCGAGCAGCGCGCGAACGAGGCGCGGTCGCTCGCACGTGCCGCTGCGACAGAGCGCGACGACCTCGCCGAGCGCGCCCGCTCGGCCCGGGAGCGGCTCGCTGCGCTGGAGCGATCGCTGGCGGAGCGAGAGGGCGTTTCGCCGGCGGCGCGCACGCTGGCCGCGGAAGGGGAGCGGCTGGCGCTCGCGGCGCTCGAGGTCGAGCCCGGATTCGAGAAGGCGGTAGCGGCGGCTCTCGCGTGGCGTGCGTCGGCGCTCCTCGCGAACAGCTCCGAGCATGCGCTCGCGCTCCTCGAGCGTGCCCGCACGAGCGGGCTCGGCAGCCTTTCGGTCGTCGTCGGAGGCTTGCGTGCTGCCACCGGCAGCCCGCCTCGGCCCGACGCCCGGCCCCTCGCGTCGCTCGCGGCAGGCCCCGACGAGGCGCTTCGCCTGCTCGACGGCGTCTGGCTCGTCGAGCCGGGTGAGCTGCAGGAGGTGCGCTCGGGCGTCGCCGTCACGATCGAAGGCGAGGGCTACGACGCCGACCGGGGCGAGCTCTGGTTCGCCGGCGAGACCGGCGAGGCGGTCCTGCTCGAGCTCGACGCCAGGCGCCGCGTGCTCGCCGACGAGGCCGACGAGCTCGCCGCCCGCGCGCAGGGCGCCGCGCGCGAGTCGGAGGAAGCGTCCGCGCGCGCAGCCGAGGCCGAGGCTGCCTACGCCGAGGTCGCCCACCTGCGCGGGACGACCCTCGACGCAGAGTTGCTCGGGCGGCTCGCTTCCGTCACCGAGGGGCTCGCCGCAGCGGCCGCGCGGGCGGCTGCGAGCATCGCACGCATCCAGGCACCGCTCGATGCCCGCATCGCGGCCGCCGAACGCCGCTCGCGCGAGCTCGGCGACGAGCTGCGCCGCCTCGCCG
>DATNGY010000123.1:0-3520 GCA_035605735.1 Solirubrobacteraceae bacterium | reverse complement strand
CCTGCAGGAACGCCTGGCGGCCGGCGGACGAGAGCGGGCGTGAGAAGAAGCGCGACTTCGCCGCGTAGCGCGCCTTCGAGAGGGTCCCGCCCGGCGCCGTCCCGCGCGTGTGGCACGCCGGCACGCTCAGCTGGGCGCATCCCGCCCAGCGACGCATCAGGCCGAAGTACGACGCGGTGCCGGTGGTGACGACGGCGCCCGAGACGCGCCGCAGCGGGCCCAGCAGCGCGCGCAGCGAGGACTCGCTGCCGAACGACTGCCCGAAGATGCTGATCCGCCCCGGCGTGAGCGAGACGATCGAGGTCACGTTCGTCGAGGTGTGGGGGGCCCACGCCTGCCACGCCGCGATCGCCGCCGACGCCTGCGAGTACGGATACGAGATGCTGAACCACGACCCGGTCCGCGGGATCGCCGCCGGGCGCATCTCGAAGGCGGTGACGATCGCGAAGTTGCGCCCGCCGCCACCGCGCAGCGCCCAGAACAGGTCGCTGCCCGCGCCGCTCGCGTCGACGTTGCGCACGCGCCCGTCCGGCGTCACCGCGCGCAGCCCGACGACGCGATCCAGCGTCAGGCCGAGCTTGCGCCCCGCAAGGCCCATGCCGCCGCCCGTCGCGTGGCCGCCGATGCAGACCGACGGGCACGAGCCGGCGGGCACGGTCACCCCATGGGCGTTCAGCTTCCGATAGACGTCGATGAGCTGCGCGCCCGGCCCGATCGTCGCCATGCCGCCGCTCAAGCGCACGCCGTTCAGGCGCCGGAGGTCGAGCACGACGCCGCCGGCCTGAGTCGAGTACCCCGCGTACGAGTGGCCGCCGCTGCGCGGAGTCACCGGGATCCCGCGTCCCACGCAGAATTTCACCGCCGCGGCGACGTCGGCCGAGCTCACCGGCTGCGCGACCGCGAGCGGGCGCACGCCCGCATACCGCAGGTCGTAGACGAGGTTCGCGGAGTTCGGCACGCGGTAGACCGGCCCGCGCACGACGCGGCGCAGGCCGCGGACCGGGTCGGTCGCGCCGAGCCCGGCCGCGGTGCGCCCGCCCAGCGCGGCAGCCCCGGCCGCCGCGCCCGCCGCCACGAGCGCCTGGCGCCGCGTGAGCCGCTCGACCATGGCCGCCTACCCTACGTCGCGGTGACCGCGAGTCTCAACCCGGCCCTCGAGGAGGCGCGGTTCTGCCCGCGCTGCGGGGCCGACGCCGAGGTCCGCTTTCCGCGCTCGATCCACTGCCCCGCCTGCGGCTACGCCGCCTTCTTCAACCCCAAGCCGGTCGCCTGCGCGATCCCGCGCACCGACGCCGGCGACGTCTGGCTCGTGAAGCGCGGCTTCGACCCGGGCAAGGGCCGCTGGTCGATGCCCGGCGGCTTCGTCGACCTCGGCGAGTCCGTCGAGCAGGCGGCCGCGCGCGAGGTCGAGGAGGAGCTGCGGACGACCGCGCGGATCGGCGCGCTCATCGGCGTGTACTCCGACGCCACGGGTCGCGTCGTCGTCGTCGCCTACGAGGCGACGATCGAGGGTGAGCCGAAGCCGACGCCCGAGGCGCCGGAGCAGCGCGCCTTCGCGCCCGACGCGATCCCCTGGGACGAGCTCGCGTTCCCGTCCGACCGCGTCGCGCTCGCCGATCTGCTGCACCGATGAGTCATGCGCGAACGAGCCGTCAATGCACCCATGAGCGACGACTTCACCGCCCGCGTCGAGCGCCACCGCCGCGAGCTGCAGCTGCACTGCTACCGGATGACGGGCTCGTTCCACGACGCCGAGGACCTCGTCCAGGAAACGCTGCTGCGCGCGTGGCGCGCGCGCAAGAGCTTCGCCGGGCGCGCGTCGTTGCGCACGTGGCTGTACCGGATCGCCACCAACGTGTGCCTCGACGCGCTCGCCAAGCGCCCGCGCAAGCCCGCGAGCGGCCCCACCGAGGTCCCCTGGCTCGAGCCCTACCCCGACGAGCTCCTCGACCGGGTCGCGGCCGACGACGACCTCCCCGACGCGACGGTCGTCGCCAGGGAGACGATCGAGCTCGCGTTCCTCGTCGCGATCCAGCACCTGCCGCCGCGCCAGCGCGCCGTCCTCCTCGCGCGCGACGTCCTCGGCTGGAGCGCCGCCGAGACCGCCGAGCTGCTCGACCTGGGCGTCGCGGGCGTCAACAGCGCCCTGCAGCGTGCGCGCGCGACGATGCGCGAGCGCCTCCCCGAGCGCAGGACCGAGTGGACGGCGGCCGAGCAGAGCGAGGCCGAGCGCGAGCTGCTGGACCGCTACCTCGACGCCCACGACCGCGCCGACGCCGACGCCCTGACCGCGCTGCTGGGCGAGGAGATGCGCTTCACGATGCCGCCCGACCCGTTCACGACCGAGGGCGTCGAGGCGTTCGTCGAGATGTGCCGCGGCGCGTTCGCCGGCCCCGAGGCGCTCGGGCACTTCAAGCTCGTGCCGACGCGCGCGAACGGCCAGCCCGCGGCGGCGGAGTACATCGAGGCGCCGGGCGACGACCGCTACCGCGCCCTCGGCCTCGATGTCCTCACGGTCAGGGACGGCAAGATCGTCGCCGTCACGACGTTCGAGCCGCACATCTTCGCCGCCTTCGGAATGCCGATGGAGCTCTAAGGGGCGCACGCGGCGCGCTCGAGCGCGTCGGCCGCGCGGCGGTCGGGCGCGTCGGCGGCGATCCGCGCCGCCGCGCGCGCGGCCGCCGCGGCGAAGCCCGGTTCGCCCAGGAGCGCCTCGAGCGAAGCGCGCACGTCGCCGTGGGGCTCGACCACGAGCCCGGCGCCGAGCTGGGCGACGCGCGCGGCGTTGACGTGCTGGTCGCGCCCGAGCGGGAGCAGGAGCTGCGGGACGCCGTGCGCGAGCGCGCGCAGGACCGTGCCGAGGCCGCCGTGGGTGACCACGGCGGCGCACGTCGGCAGGACGTCGTCGTGGTCGGCGAACGGGACGACCTCGACGTTCGGCGGCGGACGCAGGGCACCCCGCTCGATGGCCGGGCCGAGCGTGAGCAGGGCATCCATGGCGACCCCGTCGAGCACGCGCTGGATCGCGGCGAGCTGGCCCTCCATCACCGTTGTCGAGAAGCTCAGCAGGACGCGCTCGCGGCGCGCCGCGCCAGGGCGACGCACGCCGAGAGGACCGGCGTGGACGACGTGGTCGGGAAGCGCGACGTCCTCGTCGAGCCAGCGCGGGGCCGCGACGAGCAGCAGCTCGGGTGCCTCCCAGGCCGCGAGGCCGTCGGGCGCGGGCGGCAGGCCGAGGGCGCGGTGGGTCTCGGCCACCGTGGCGAGGTCGGTCGTCCATGCGCCGTCGCGCAGGAGCTGCCGCCGGGTCGGCCCGTAGAGGAAGTGGACGAGCGAGGCGGCGGGCGTGCCGGTCGCCCCCGCGGCGGAGAGCCCGGCCGGGACCATGCAATCCACGACCGCGAGGTCCGGCTCGGCCTCGAGCAGCGCGTCGCGGACGTCGAGCGCGACCGACGTGCCCGCAGCGGTCGCGAGCATCGCGCGCGCCTGGCGCTCGAAGGCGATCGTCGTCTCGGGTTCG
>DATNGY010000122.1:0-3247 GCA_035605735.1 Solirubrobacteraceae bacterium | reverse complement strand
GTCGCGCCAGGCCGCGATCACCTTCTCGATCCCCATGACCGTCACGAGCACGCGCGGCAGCGTCGTGCACATGCGCCCGTTGCCCTCGGACTCGAAGACGCAGACCGTGCCCGTCTCAGCCACCGCGAAGTTCGCGCCGCTGATCCCGACCGGGACCGAGAGGAACTTCTCGCGCAGGTGCCGGCGGGCGACCTCGGCGATCTGCGCGGGCTCGTGGCCGAGGTCGCGCGCGCCGAGCTCGCGCTCGAAGATCGCGCGGATCTCCTCGCGGTTGCGATGGATCGCGGGGACGAGGATGTGCGAGGAGACGTCGTTGTCGAGCTGGATGATGAGCTCGGCGAGGTCCGTCTCGATCGCGCTGATCCCGGCCGCCGCGAGCGCCTCGTTGAGCCCGATCTCGTCGGTCGCCAGCGACTTGACCTTGATGACCTCGTCGGCGCCGTGGTCGCGCGCCACCGCGGTCACGATCGCGTTGGCCTCGTCGCCGTCGCGCGCCCAGTGGACGTGGCCGCCGGCCGCGGACACGCGCTCCTCGAGCTCGAGCAGCAGCTGGTCGAGGCGCCCGATCGCGTCGGCCTTGATCGCACGGCCGGCCTCGCGCAGCGGCTCCCAGTCGGGCAGCTCGGCGACGACGCGAGCGCGCTTGGCGCGGATCGTCGACGTCGCGTGGCCGAGGTTGCGGCGCAGCTGGGAGTCGGCCAGGGCCTCGCGGGCTGCGATCGGGAACGGCGTGCTCACGTCGCGGCGAGGATCTCGGCGAGATGGACCGCGCGGACGCCGGAGCGCAGCCGCGAGAGCGCGCCGCCGATCTGCATGAGGCACGAGGCGTCGGCGGCCGTGCAGACCTCGGCCTGGGTGTCGAGGATCCGGCGGACCTTGTCGGTCAGCATCGCGGTCGACACGTCGGCGTTCTTGATCGCGAACGTGCCGCCGAAGCCGCAGCAGCCCTCGGCCTGCGGCAGGTCGACGAGCTCGAGCCCCGCGACGGAGCGCAGGAGCCGCGTCGGCGCGTCGCCGACCTTCAGCAGCCGCAGGGAGTGGCAGGTCGGGTGGTAGGTCACGCGGTGCGGGTAGCGCGCGCCGACGTCGTCGACCCCGAGCCGGCGCACGAGCAGCTCCGAGAGCTCGTACGTCCGCTCGCCGACCGCGCGGACCTCCGCGGCCAGCCGCTCGTCGCCCGCCTCGGCCGCCAGGCGCGGGTACTGCTCGCGGACCATCGCCGCGCACGAGCCGCTCGGCGTCACGATCGTCTCGGCGTCCGCGAACACGCGCACGAAGCGGCGCACGAGCGGCTGTGCCTCCTCCTGGAAGCCGGTGTTCGCGTGCATCTGCCCGCAGCACGTCTGCTCGCGCGGGAAGTCGACGTCGTGGCCGAGGCGCTCGAGGACCGTCACCGTCGCCTGGCCCGTGCTCGGGAAGAGCGTGTCGGCCAGGCACGTGATGAAGAGCGAGACCCGCAACCGGGATGTTCTACCGCGTAGGCGGCGCGCACACCGCCGTCGGTGTCCTCGCCCCGCGTCCGAGGTGACCGACATCCTCGCCTTCGGCGTCTCGCCGGGCCAGGTGGCGGCGCTGCGGACCGCGGGCCCGGCGTGGCCGTCATCGGAGCGGAGCGGCGGCGACCGGCGGCCGGGGGCCCTGCGGTGGGGGGAAGGTCCGCAGGGCCCCGGCCGAGAGCCGGTCTAGAAGAGCCGCGCCCGCACGGTGGCCTGCCCCAGGAGCAGGCCCTTCGAGAAGGCGGTCACGCCGAAGGCGCCGTTCAGCGCGGCGGCCGCCGCCTGGGTCAGCCGCGCCGCGACCGGCCCGACCGTGAACTTCCCCCGGCGGAAGCGGATCGACGCCGTCGACAGATCGAGGTCGAGGATCGACACCCGCTGGCCCCCGACGAGCGTCGTGAGGTCGGGCGCGCGGTCGACGTTGACGTAGAAGCGCGTGAGCTCGACGCGCGTGGTGCCCGCGGTCAGCGCGATCCCGCCCGAGTGCCTGATGGTGCGCGTGAAGAGCGCGTTCAGGAGCGAGCCGGAGATCGGGAAGTTGAGGCCGCGGTCGTTCGCGAAGGCCGGAGCGATCGGGGCGGCGGTCACGCCGAGCGACTGCAGGGCGGCCGCGGCGCGTGGGTCGAGCCGCAGCGAGGTGACGCTCTGGCGCTGCGCCTGCCGGCCGCCGTGCGCGCTCGCCGGTGAGACCGGCGCGACGGCCAGCAACGCGGCGACGATCGCGACGACGGGCAGGAGACGACGAACGGTCGTCTTCATGGGGACTCCTCCTGGGGTGGTTGACCGGTTCGCCCGAGGTACGAGCCACCGCTCCCGATGGGCTTGGAGCCTGGCGCGCCGCCGGTCGGCGCCCGTCAGGCGAGCAGCGCGCGCACGGCGCGGGCGCCCGCCTCGATCGCGCGCGCGAAGTCGCGCTCGGGCTCGGCGAGCATCCGCAGCGCGATCCCGTCGGCCATCGCGAAGAGGACGTCGGCGACCGCGGGCGGGTCGGCGCGCAGCGCGACGGCGCCCTCGTCCTGCTTCGACTGGAGCAGCCGCGCGACGTGCGCGCGCGTGCGCCGGAGGGTCTCGGCGAACTCCGCGGCGATCTCCTCGTTGCGCCGCGCGAGCGTGAAGAGCTCGAAGACGACGACGATGAAGTCCGGGTCGTCGCGGACGAGTTCTTGCAGCGAGGCGACGAGCGCCTCGACGATCTCGTCCGCGCTCCTGGCCTCGGCGAGCTGGTCGTCGAGGACGCGCATCCGCAGGTCGCAGTCGCGACGCACGACCTCGGCGAGCAGCCGCTCCTTCGTGCCGAAGTAGTAGTGCAGCAGGCCGCGCGAGACCCCGGCCTCGCGGGCGACGTGGTCGAACGTCGAGCCCGTCGCGCCGCGCCGCGCGACGCTCGCGCGCATCGCGTCGACGATCCGCTGGGCCTTGTCGCCCTCGATCCGACGCTCCGTCGCCGCGCTCACGGCCGCAAGGCTAGCTGGCCGGCCAGCATGGACGGCGCCCACACCCACGCGGAGGGCGCCCCAGTCGTCGCGATGAACCTCGAGTACTCGGCTCGCGCTTCCGAAGCCACAGCGAGGCCGCGCGCCCCGGCCGGCTTCTCGTCGCGGTGGGGGTACCTTCAGTCTGCGGATGGCCGAGTCGGCGCCAAGCCAGGGAGCAGGCCCCGCCTCTGAGGGTGGCGGTGCCTTGACGCGGGCCGACGCGGTCGCGAGCCGTCAGCGGATTCTCGGTGCGGCGAGCGCGCTGTTCGGCGATCG
>DATNGY010000121.1:0-3709 GCA_035605735.1 Solirubrobacteraceae bacterium | reverse complement strand
GAGCCCGCCGCCTCCTACTTCTGGACGCCGCAGCCGTACGCGAAGACCTACACACGGCTCCTGCGCGCCGCCGACTCGGCGATCCACCGCGCCGACGGGCGGGCGAAGGTCCTCATGGCCGGACTGAACTCCACGCGCAAGTCCCCGAGCTGGGACGACCTCGATCGCTTCTACCGCGCCGGCGTCAGGCATCACTACGACGTCCTGACGCTGCATCCGTTCTCGCTGCGCCTCGACCGGCGCGGCGTCCTCGAGACGGTCCGGCGCGCACAGGCGATCCAGCGCAAGCGCCACGATCGCGGACCCCACGTCTGGCTCACGGAGCTCTCGTGGCCGGCCTCGAAGGGCAAGATCGCGCGCTCCGACTACCTCGGCTTCGAGGTGACCGCCGGGGTCCAGGCGCAGCGGCTGACGCAGTTCTACAAGCTCGTGGCGCGCAAGCGCCGGGCGCTGCGCGTCGACCGCGTCTTCTGGTACGCCTGGTCCTCCACGTACCAGCGGCGCTCGGTCCGCGGCGTGTCGCCGAGCTTCCAGTTCTCGGGGCTGAACCGCCTCACGCTGGCCGGGCTCGCTCCGATGCCGCTCCTCACCACGTACGCGAAGGTCGCCCGCAGCCTCGAGGGCTGCTCCAAGCTCACCGACGCCACGCGCTGCGGCTGAGAGGCGGTCTCGGAACAGGCTCGGGTCGAACGAGTCGGCGTCGACCTCGAGGTCGACTGCCAGGTCTGACTCGTCGGCGTCCCAGACCGCCCGGCGGGGTCGTTCAGCACGGCGTTGCGCCAGTAGCAGGCCGGCCGCAGCCCGGCCGCGTCTCCTAAGGTCCTCGGGCGATGAGGTGCTCCTACGTGGTGACCGGAGGAGGGCGTGGCGTCGGACGGGCCATTGCCGCGCGCGTCGCGCGCCGGGGTCACGTGATCGCCGTCGACACAGACGCCGGTGCCCTGGCTTGGACCGCGGACCGCCCGAACATCGAGGGGCTGGCGGGTGACGGCCTCGACGAGCGCACGCTGAGCGCCGCGGTTGACCGCGCTTCGCGCGCAGGCACGCTCACGGGCTGGGTCAACAACGCGGCGGTGTTCCGAGACGCTGCCTTGCACGCCACGCCGGTCCCCGAACTCCTCGAGCTCATCACGACGAACCTCGGGCTGGCCGTGGCAGGGAGCGCCGCCGCGATCCGCCGCTTCCTGGCCGATGGCACCCCGGGCGCCATCGTGAACGTCTCCTCGCACCAGGCACAGCGGGCCGTGCCGGGAGCGCTTCCGTACGCCACCGCCAAGGCAGCGATCGAGGGCCTCACGCGAGCGCTCGCCGTCGACTACGCGCCGCGCGGCATCCGCGTCAACGCGGTCGCGCTCGGCTCGATCGTCACCGAGCGCTACGACACAGGCCTCGACGACCAGTTGCGGCGGCTGCATCCGCTCGGGCGCGTCGGGCGCGGCGAGGAAGTTGCCGCCGTGGTCGACCACCTCCTCTCCGACGACGCGAGCTTCGTCACCGGCGCCGTCGTGCCCGTCGACGGCGGCCGCGCGGCGCTCGGGCAGGATCCCGAAGCGCGCGACGTGACCGCCGGCGGTGACGCATGAGAACGCGCTTCGACGGTCTGCTACGGCGCCTGGTCACCCTCGCGGACGGTGTCGGCGATCGCTATCGCGACGAGCACGGCGGGCGACGCAGCGATCTGGCGATCGCGAGGATGGCGAGCGGCGCCAGTCCCAGCGCCCGCGAGCGCGGGCCGTGCAACCATCGCCTCGTGAGCATCAAGCGGGTTCCCTAGGTCCGGATGCTCATCGCCGGCGGGCCCGCGTCGGGCGTCGGCGCCGCGGCGTGCGGGCGCCCGGGCCGCGCGGGCGCAGGCAAGCCCGCCCGGGCGAGCAGCGTGCCGGCGATGACGACGGCGACGAGCGTGAGCGCGGGCATCTCCCAGTCCCAGTCGATGCTCGAGTGCAGGCCCCAGACGATCAGCGCGGCGGCGAGCCCGGCGGCGAGCTCGGGGTCGGCGCGGTGCGTCGCCGCGGCCGCCGCGCCGACGCCCCCGAGCAGCGCGGCCAGGAGCGCCACCCCGACGAGGCCCAGCTCCGCGAAGGTCTCGAGCTCGAGCGAGTGCGCGTCCTTGACGGGCTCGTCCAGCGTGCGTTCCCGCAGCCAGCTGACGCGAAAGCCGCTCGCCCCGATCCCGCGCAGCGGATGGTCCGCGCCCGCGTCGAGGGCCACCTTCCAGTACTGGTAGCGCTGAGAGCCGAGCCGGGCGAAGCGCTCGTTGCTCGCGCTCCTCGTCGCCGGAGCGGGCTGGCGCCCGCCGGCCACTACGACCGGGAGCACGAGCAGCGCGACCACCGCCCCCCAGCCCGCCCAGCGCGCGCCGCGGCCGAGCGCGACGGGCCGGTCGGCGCCGCCGAGCCGGATCGAGGCCGCCGCGAGGGCCATCAGCACGACGGCGACCGCGAGGACGATCGCTCCCTCGCGCTCGCGCGTCGCCAGGCCGCCCTCGTAGGCGCGCACACCCCCCGCCGCCGCGGCGCTCAGCGCGCCCGCGGCCCCGGCGCCGACCGCGACGAGCACCGCGCGCAGCTGCGCGCGCCCTGGTACCAGCAGGAACACCGCGATGAGCCCCGCCGCGAGGGCGGCCAAGGCACCACGCGAGAAGCTCAGGTAGACGCCCATGCCGAGCGGCACCGTCCCCGCCGCCGCGGCGGCGCGCACCGCCCCCGGACGGGCGACGTCGCCCGACACGCGCGCGCACAGGACGAGGCCGAGCGCCGCAAGCGCCCCCATCGCGTTCCAGTACGTCAGCGGCTGGTCCAGGCGCCCCAGCGCCGTACGCTGGGGGTGCTCGGTGATCAACCCCGGCAGCACCCGCCCGGCCAGGCCGTACCCGACGACGACGACGGTCCCCGCCGCGGCCAGGGGCTCGACGGCGCGGGCGGCGGCACGGTCGCGGAAGGCGGCGGCCGCGGCCGCCAGCACGACCGCGTAGAGCAGCGCTCGCTCCGCGTCGTCGCCGGCGAAGTCGCGAAGCGGCGCCCACGTGATCGACAGCGCGATCCACCCCGCGTAGGCGACCGCGGCGCCGAGCGCGAGGCGGCCGGCCGGGTGGCGTGGAAGCGGCTGCTCGCCCGCGACCGCGAGGACGAGCAGAACGACCGCCGCGACGAGCAGCGCGACGTCGCGCGGGCCGTCGAAGAACCCGCCCGCGAAGAACGCGAGGACGACCGGCCCGACGAGGAGCGCCGCGCGGGCGAGGAGCACCGCGGCGGCGCCGACGCCTCGCGTCCCGGTCACCGCCGACCGGACGGCGTGGTGGCGGCCGCGGGCATCGCGGCAGCCTACCCCCGGCCCAGCGCCCGCGCGCCGCCGCGGGGCGCCGGCGCGGGCGGGCCTCGGGGTCTGAGGTACTGTCGCGCGGATGTCGTCCTCGATCCGCGACGGGCATCGCGAGGAGCGCCCGGCGGTCGGCGCGCGGGGGACGTGGCGGTCGTGGCCGCAGCGGGCGGCCGACGGGCTCGCGGACGAGCGCGTGTGCCGCGTCGCGCTCGTCGCGGCGATGGCGCTGTACGCGGCGCTCGCGCTGTGGGTGACGCGCGGGACGACGCTCTTCGTCGACGAGAAGACGCTCTTCGTCCAGGACCGCGGGCTGAGCCTCGGCGCGCTCCTCGCGCCGCTGAACGGCCACCTCGTGCTCCTCCAGCGAGCACTGTACGCGACCGTCTTC
>DATNGY010000120.1:0-2271 GCA_035605735.1 Solirubrobacteraceae bacterium | reverse complement strand
GGGGCTCGTCGCCGCGATCGCGCGCGGCGGCGACGGCGGCGGCGAGGAGCGCCGCCCAGCCGGCGCTGAGCGCCGCATAGTCCGCCGCGCGTGCCCGTGGCTCGTGTCGTGGGGACACGAAGGAGCCAGTACCCGCCCGCGGCGCCGCGCTCACGGGCGCGGACCCTGACGATTGGCGCGGGCCGCCTGCGGGCATTCAAGAGCGCGTTCGCGCGCTTCCGCGCGCGGTCCGGCGAGACCGGCTGGATGCCGGCTTCGCGGGCGGCGCCGCTCTGGGGCCTCAGGCGGCCATGCGCCCCCCCATGGCGCCCGCGGGCCACCAGAGCGGCGCTCCCGCTACGCTCGCCGCCGCCGTGCGCATCTTCTCGGGCATCCAGCCGACGGGCCGCAAGCACCTCGGCAACTTCATCGGCGCGATCCGCGAGTACGTCGCCTCCCAGGAGCGCGGCGACCCGGCGATCTACTGCATCGTCGACTTCCACGCGATCACTGTCCCCTACGACCCCGGCGAGCTGCGCGAGCGCGTCCACGACACGACGGCGATCCTGCTCGCGGCCGGCCTCGACCCGCGGCGCTGCCTCCTCTTCCGCCAGTCCGACGTGCCCGCCCACACCGAGCTCACGTGGCTGCTCTCGTCGGTCACCGCGGTCGGCGAGCTCAACCGCATGCATCAGTTCCGCGACAAGTCGGCCGCGCAGCGCGAGCTCGTCTCCGCGGGCCTGCTCTTCTACCCGGTGCTCCAGGCCGCCGACGTCCTCGCCTACCGCGCTCACGAGGTGCCGGTCGGCGAGGACCAGCGCGAGCATCTCGAGCTCATGCGCGACGTGGCGCGGCGCTTCAACGCCCGCTATGGCGAGCTCCTCGTCGTGCCCGAGGCCAACATCCCCACGGTCGGCGCGCGGATCATGGACCTCCAGCACCCGACGCGGAAGATGTCGACGACGGGGGGAACGCCGGAGGGCACGATCCTCGTCCTCGACGAGCCGGCCGCGATCGAGCGCAAGGTCCGCCGGGCGGTGACCGACTCGGGCACCGAGATCGCCTCGAGCCCGGACAAGCCGGGGGTCACGAACCTGATCGAGATCATGGCCGCCGTCGGCGGGCGAACGCCGACGCAGATCGAGGCCGAGATGCGCTCGGCGCGCGGCTACGGCGATCTGAAGGCAGCGGCGGCCGCCGCGGTCGTCGAGGTGCTCGCCCCGGTGCGCGAGCGCTACGAGGCGCTGCGCCCGGACGAGGCCGGCCTCGACGCCGTGCTCGCCGAGGGCGCCCAAAAGGCGCGCGCCATGTCAGCCGAGACGCTCCGCGACGTGCGCGCGGCGATGGGCTACGGGCCACCGCAGTAGCGGCGTGCGGCGCCTCGCGCTCCTGGCCGGCGCGATCGTCCTCGTCGACACCATGTTCTACGCGGCGATCACGCCGCTGCTCCCCGAGCTCGCCGACGAGCTCGGCCTCGGCAAGAACGGCGCGGGCGTGCTCGCCGGCGCCTACGCGGCGGGCACGCTCATCGGCGCGCTCCCGGCCGGCGTGCTCGCCGCCCGCGCCGGCGTGAAGCCCGCCGTGCTCGCCGGCCTTTCGCTGATGGCCGCCTCGGGGGTCGCGTTCGCGTTCGGGCGCTCGATTGCGGTCCTGGACGCCGCGCGCTTCTTGCAGGGGATCGGCGGCGCTTGCTCGTGGGCGGGCGCGATGGCGTGGCTGGCCTCGACGGTCCCCGCCGAGCGGCGCGGCGAGGTCCTCGGGGCGGCCCTGGGCGCGGCGATCTTCGGCGTCCAGCTCGGCCCGATCGTCGGCGCGGTGGCCACGGCCATCGGGCGCGAGGCGGCGTTCTCGACGACGGTCGCCTTCGGCGCCGCGCTCGCGGCCTGGGCGTCGCGGACGCCGGCGCCCGCCGGGGGCGCCGAGGCCGTCCTTGCCGCGCCTGGCCGTGCCCTGCGCGAGCGCGGGATCCGTGCCGGCCTGTGGCTGACCGCTCTGCCCGCGCTCGCCTTCGGCGTGCTCGACGTGCTCGCCCCGCTGCGGCTCGACGCGCTCGGCGCCGGCGGGGCCGCCGTGGGCGCGGTCTTCTTCGCGGCCGCTGGGCTCGAGGCCTTCGTCTCGCCCGCGGCGGGGCGGCTCAGCGACCGCCGCGGCGCCGCGCCGGTCGCGCGCGCGGGGCTGGTCGCCGGCGGCGTCGGACTGCTCGTGCTGCCGCTGCCGGCGAGCGCGTGGGTCATGGGCGCGGCCGTGGTGGCCGTCGCGGGGGCGCTCGGCGTGCTGTGGGTGCCGGCGATG
>DATNGY010000119.1:0-5394 GCA_035605735.1 Solirubrobacteraceae bacterium | reverse complement strand
GAGGAGCGCGCGCAGCACAAGCGCGAGGTCATCGCGGCGTGCGAGGACTTCGGCGCCGATCACCTCCTGCAGTCCTTCTCGCTCGTCGGCACTCGCGGCGACGCCGACCTGCTGCTCATCGCGGAGACCGAGAACCTCGACCGCATCCACGAGTTCCACGTCGTCCTGGCGCAGGCCGGGCTGATGGCATGGGCCACCCAGCCCCACTCGTTCCTCGGGCTGCGCAAGAGCTCCGAGTACTCCGAGGACGAGCGCACCGTCCCGCGCGGCTTCCGCGGGCGCTACCTCTTCGTCTACCCGTTCGTGAAGGCGCGCGCGTGGTACGCGCTCCCGCGCGAGGAGCGCTGGCGGATCATGCAGGACCACATCCGGGTCGGGCGCGAGACGCCCGAGGTCGACAACCACACGACCTACTCGTTCGGCGTCGACGACCAGGAGTTCGTCGTCGCCTTCGACACCGACGACGCGGGCGCCTTCCTCGACCTCGTCCAGCGCCTGCGCACGACCGAGGCGTCCTCCTACACGCTGCGCGACACGCCGAGCTTCACGTGCCTCGCCGTCTCGCTCGAGCGCGCGCTCAACGCCCTCGACGGCGCGCCGATCCCGGCGCTGGAGGCGCTCGCGCGATGAGCGGCGACCTCGACGAGGTCCGCGACATCACGATCATCGGCGCCGGCCCGGTCGGGCTCTCGGCGGCCTTCTGGGCCGGGATGCGCGAGGCGAGCTCGCGGATCATCGACTCGCTGCCCGAGATCGGCGGCCAGCTCACCACGCTCTACCCGGAGAAGTGGATCTTCGACGTGCCCGGCCACCCGCGGATCCTCGCGCGCGACCTCGTCGAGCTGCACCGCCGCCAGACGCTCGAGCAGTTCGACGTGCCCGTCCACCTCGAGACCACGGCGGAGACGATCTCCTGGGAGGACGATCTCGTCGTCCTGCACACCGACCGCGGCGAGCTGCGCTCGCGCACGGTGCTCGTCGCCGGCGGCCACGGCGCGTTCGAGCCGAAGAAGCTCCCCGGCTACGACATGGACGCCTGGGAGGGCCGCGGCGCGCACTACCTCGTGGGCTCCAAGGACGAGTTCGCGGGCAAGCGCGTGCTGATCATCGGCGGCGGCGACTCCGCCTGCGACTGGGTGGTCAACCTCGTCGACGTAGCCGAGCGCGTCGGCCTCGTGCACCGTCGCGAGGGCTTCCGCGCCCACGAGGCCACCGTCAAGGAGGTCATGGACGCCCACGCCGCGGGGCGCATCGACCTCCACGTGCCCTTCCAGGTCAAGGACGTCGCGGGCAACGGGCAGGTCGAGTCGGTCACGCTCATCCACTCCGACGACGCCGGCACGGTGGTCGAGATCCCGTGCGACGCGATCCTCCTGCAGCTCGGGTTCAAGACCGCGCTCGGGCCGCTGAAGGACTGGGGCTTCGAGCTCGAGAAGGGCGCGATCAGGGTCGACCAGCTCTTCCGCACGTCGCTCGATCGCGTCTGGGCCTGCGGCGACATCACGACGTTCGACGGCAAGCTCAAGCTCATCGCCACCGGCTACGCCGAGGCGGCGATCGCCGTCTCCCAGGCCGTGCACCACATCCGGCCTGAGACGAAGATCCAGCCCAAGTACTCGACGAACACGGGCGTGCCCGGGATCGTCGAGGGCCAGCCGTAGCGGTCGGCCGTCACGCCACCCGGACCGCGATCCCCGGATAGTCGAGGACGAGGCCGAAGCGGTCGTAGGCGAGCCGGGCCGCGAACGCGAAGCGCGGCGCCGCGTAGTCGTAGCGCTCGCCGGCGGCGTCGTCCTCGACACGGCGGTAGCGCTGCTCGAGGCGCTCGACCGCGAGGCCCGGCGCGCGGACGTAGGCCGCCGGCGCGTCCGCCGCGGCGCCGGTCGCGAGGCCCAGCGTGTGGACGGGGAACGCGTTGGTGAACGACGACGACTCGAGGTCGACGTCGAGGCAGCCGTCGAGCTCGGGCGCGGGCGCGCCGTCGACGCGCCACACGCCCTCGCCGTCAACCTCGAGCGCGACCTCGCGGGCGCCGGTGGCCGAGCGCCCGCGGACGCGCGCCCGGCGCGTGCGCCAGCGGGCGTCGAGCGCGATCGCGTACTCGACGGCCCAGCCCTCGCCGGCCTCGACCGCTGCGGTGTGCCCGTCGACGCGCAGCCCCGTCCCCTCGGGGCGCAGGAAGACGACCTCGAAGCCCTCGCGCGCGTCGTGGTGGCGCCAGGCCGCGAACGGCGGGAGCTCCAAGCGCTCAGCCTCGCGGCGGAATCGCCTGGACCGCCCAGCGGTTGCCGTCGGGGTCGCTGAAGAAGACGAAGGCGCCCCACGGGAAGCTCTGGACGTCGCCGACCTCGACGCCGCCGTCGAGGAGCGCCGTCCGCGCGGACTCGATGTCCTCGACGACGAGCTGCAGGCCCTGCAGCGAGCCCGGCGCGGCGTCGGTGATCCCGGACCCGATGGCGATCGAGCACGCCGACCCGGGCGGCGTGAGCTGCACGAAGCGCATGTTCTCGTCGACCCGGTGGTCGTGGTCGGCGTTGAAGCCGACCTGATCGACGTAGAAGGCCTTCGCGCGGTCGACGTCGGAGACGGGGACGGCGATCAGCTCGAGCTTCCAGTCCATGGCGTCCTTTCGGTGGCGGCGGACCGCGGGCAGGCTACCGGGGCGCCGCTCACCGCGTCCCGGCCGCGAGCGCCCACAGGTGCTGCGCGGCGTACGCGCGCCAGGGGCGCCAGCGCTCGGGATCGGCCGCCGGCCCGAGCGCGGCGAGCGCACGCCGCAGGCCGAGGTCGGAGGCCGGGAAAGCGTCGGGGTCGCCGAGCGCGCGGGCGACGACGATCTCGACCGTCCAGGGCCCGATGCCGGGCACGGCGAGCAGGGCGGAGCGCGCGGCCGCGGGGTCGGCGCGGCGGCGCAGGTCGAGCTCCCCGCCCGCGAGCGCCGCGGCGAGCGCTCGCGCCGCCCGCGCGCGTGCGGCGGGCATCGGCAGCGACGCGTCCGCGAGCTCGGCCGGCGGCGGGAACAGGTGGGTGACGCCGCCCACCGGGCGGCGGAGCCGCTCGCCGCCCGCGGCGACGAGCCGCCCGGCGACCGTCGCGGCGGCCGGGACCGAGATCTGCTGGCAGAGCACGGCGCGAATCGCGAGCTCGGCCCCGTCGACGTGGCCGGGCGCGCGGCGGCCCGGGGCTCGGCGGACGAGCGGGCGCAGCACCGGGTCGGCGGCGAGCGCGGCGTCGACGACCACGGGGTCGGCGTCGAGGTCCAGGAGCGCCCGGCAGCGCTCGACGGCCGCGCCGAGGTCGCGCGGGTCGTCGAGCCAGGCCGCGCAGCGCACGTGGTCGCGGTCGAGCTCGAGCTCGACCACGCCGGCGCCGCCGGGCAGCCGCAGGCTTCGCCGGTAGGCGCGGCCGGCGACCTCCTCGATGCCGGGCACCGCGCGCGCGGCCAGCCACGCCAGCAGGCCGTCGGCGTGGAGCGGCGCGCGGAAGGGGAGGCGCGCTACCGGCACGCGGGGGGCAGCGCCGGGCGCCGGCCGTCGGGCGCGCGGTCGCCGCCCCAGGCCCGCCAGAGCGCCTCGACCGGCCACGCCCGGGTCAGGCGCGCGTCGGCGAGGCCGACCGGGAACCCCGGGTCGTCGCGGAACGTGTACTGGAAGGCGGCCCCGACGCGGGGGTCGGCGTCCCAGCGGCGCAGCGCGCGCTGCAGCGCGCGGCACTGGGCGCGCAGGAGCGCGGGATCCGTGCTCCGCGTCCCGTTGAAGCGCGGGTCTCCGACGCCGGTCTCGGTGACCCAGATCGGCTTGCGCGCGGCGCACGGGCGGCGGTCCAGGGCGTCCTCGAGCTGGCCGACCGCGCCGCGCTGCCCCGGCGGGTCCGTGGCCTCGACGTAGGCGCGCTGGGCCACCACCGCAGCCGAGCAGAGGACGTCGTCGGGTAGCGCGGCGACGAAGTCGCCCACCGACGTGCTTGTGGGTCGCGAGGCGCGCAGGTCGGCGAGATCACCCACGACGAGCTCCTGGCCCGCGCGCAGCCGCGCGCGCAGCGCCCGCGCGAGCTCGGCGTAGACCGCGGGCGCGAGCAGCGGCGCGTCCCTCGCGCAGCGGGAGCGCTGGGGCGAGAGGAAGTACGCCCCGTTCGGCTCGTTCCACGGGCTCCACCAGCGCAGCTGGACGCGCTCGCCGGCGGCGAGCGCCTGGAGCGAGTCGACGAGCGCCCCGTAGGCCTGCAGGCCGGCCGGCGTGATCGGCCGCGACCGCGGTGTCGTGCCCGGGCGCTCGCAGCCGCCGGGCGCCCGCGCCGCCCACGCCGGCACGCCGTAGATCGAGACGAGGACGTCGAAGCCCCGGCCCGCGGCCTGCTGGGAGCGCACGGCGCGCAGCACGTCGCGCAGCCCCGCGAACGGCGCGCACGGGGCGACGCTGCGCGCGCAGCCGAGATCGGGCTTCGTCCACGCCGGCGCGGCGGCGGGGCTCGGCTGCAGCTGGGCCCAGTCCACGAGCAGGCGGAAGAGCCGCGGCCGGATCGCCTCGACGCGATCGCGCCACGGCGCGAACGCGCCGTCGTCGTGTCCGCGCCAGAAGAGGTTGGCGTTCGTCTCCGTCAGCCCGACGGCGAGGCCGCCGCCGAACGCGGGATCGGGGGCCGGAGGCGCCGGAGCCGATGGCGGCGCGGGCGTCGGCGCCGGTCGTGGCGCAGGCGCCGTGGCGGTCGCGGAGCGCTGCGAGTCGGAGCCCCCGCCACAGCCCGCGACCCCCGCGGCGGCGGCGACGAGCGCCGCTGCCAGGGCTCTAGACCGCGGAGACCTGCTCGTCCTCGGCGACCCGGAACGAGGAACCGCAGCCGCAGGCCGCGACGACGTTCGGGTTGTTGACCTGGAAGCCCGCGCCCTGGAGGGAGTCGACGTAGTCGACCGTCGAGCCGTCGACGTAGGGAAGGCTCTGGTTGTCGACGAGGAGGCGCAGCCCGTGGTCCTCGAAGACCGCGTCGCCCTCGTGCATCTCGTCGAAGGCGAGCTGGTACTGGAATCCCGAGCAGCCGCCGCCGCGAACGCCGACGCGCAGGCCGGCGGTCTCGTCGGCCAGCCCCTGGGACTCCAGGAACTCGCGGACCTTCTCGGCGCCCTTGTCGGTCAGGTTGACGCCCTTGGCGTGATAGGTGACGTGTGTTCCGGCCATGCTTCAGCAAATATAGCGATCGCTAGCCTGTACCAGGACATGCCGACCGCCGCCGAGGTGAAGGCCCGCATCGAGGCCGCCATCCCGGGCGCGACCGCCGAGGTCGAGTCCGCCGACGACGTGCATTTCAGCGCGCGCGTCGTCGCGGGCGCCTTCTCGGGCCTGAGCCGGCTCGAGCAGCACCGCCTCGTCTTCGGCGCGTTCGGAGAGGGCGAGCTGGGCG
>DATNGY010000118.1:0-10061 GCA_035605735.1 Solirubrobacteraceae bacterium | reverse complement strand
GCTCGTGGTGGGCGTCCTCACCGTGCTCGTCGGCTTCCAGGTGGTGCGCTTCCGCGAGGCGCGGCCGCCCATCCGGACCGCGCCGTGAGCGGCCCCGGCCATCGCGAGCGACGCGCGCCGGAGCCCGGCGTCTTCATCAGCTACCGCCGCAGCGAGACGTCGGGCTACGCCGGTCGCCTCTACGACGCGCTGGCCGAGCGCTTCGGCGCCGAGCGGGTCTTCATGGACGTGACCATGGAGGCCGGCGTCGACTACACGGTGCTCATCGGCGACGCGATCGGCTCCTGCGGGGCGCTCATCGCTCTCATCGGGGCCCAGTGGCTGACCGTGACCGACGAGCGTGGGAACCGGCGCATCGATGATCCCGCCGACCTGCACCGGGTCGAGATCGAGTCGGCGCTCGACCGCGACGTGCGCGTGTTCCCCGCGCTCGTCCAGGGCGCGCGGATGCCGGCGGTCGAGGAGTTGCCCGAGTCGCTGTGGTCGCTCGGACGCCGCCAGGCGGTCGAGCTCTCAGATGGGCGCTGGGACTACGACGTCAGCCGGCTCACGGCCGTCCTGGAGCGCGTGCTCAGCACCGAGGCCGGACCGGGCGAGGGCATCCTCGCCCGGGCGCGACGGCGCGTGCGACGGGCGATCGCCGGCGTGCGCCGGGCGGGGATGACCCACCCTTGGCGCGTCGCGTATCCGCTCGGGCTGGCGACCGCAGGGCTCGTCGCGCTCGTTGTCCTCGCGGCCACCGGCGCCTTCTCGGGGCCCAAGGCCTCCGACCTGCCGCAGATCGGTGCGCTCCACTACCACGCCCCGAAGCCCGGCTCGTCGATCGCGACCTGCCGCCTGGCGGTCACATCGCGCTACACCATCTCGGGCGTGGACTGGGAGATCCGCGGCTCGCGGCTCGACCATCAGCAGGATCCGCCGTTCGAGTGCGGCAACCGCGGCGAGAACACCTGGGACACGTGCTTTAGCCACAGCCGGGGGCAGCCCGTGCCGCCGGGCGAGAACCGGCTCACCGCGGTCGTGGCCGACAGGGGCGGCCACACGGTCCGGAAGACCTTCACGGTGCGGACCGCCTGTCCGTCGAAGAAGTAAGTCGGCGCGGATCGTCCCGCCGGCGCCGACGAGCGCACCGTGTGCAGGTCGCCGATCAGCCCGCGCTCGCGATCGGCAGGTAGCGCGCCCGCAGTGCCCGCCGAGCTCCAGCGGGCACGGCCCGTCCCACTCGACCGGCACGAACGCCGAGCGCCATCGGCCAGCTTCCTCGTCGGCTTATGGCACGAGCACGAGCTTTCCCTTATCCGCCGAGCTCTCCAGCAGCTCGTGCGCACGACGAGCGTCGGACAGCGGCAGGCGCGCCGCGACGACCGGGTGGATCTTGCCCTCACGGAGCAGCTCGAGCAGCACACGGAAGTCCTCGCGGAACCAATCCGGGTTGCGGGGGCCGCCGCCCACGGGAAGCGCTCGGCGACGTCCACTCACGGGCAGTACTTGGTGGCCTTCGCGCAGCTTCTGGACCCGGTAGACAAGCACCCGTCGGCGGGGCGAGAGCAGGCCCCAGAGCGCGACGGTTGCGGTCGTCGCGTACCACTTGGCCCAGCCTCGCCAGCTCTTGCGCCCGTCCGCCACCGTGCCCGAGTGGCCGTATACGACAAGCCGTCCGCCGGGCCGCAGCGCGCGGAACGAGCGCAACGACAGCGCGCCGCCGAATCCGTCGAGCACTACGTCGACACCGTACCGTGTCAGGTCGCGCACCCGAGCCAGGAAGTCGTCGTTGCGGTAGTCGATCGCCACCGCGCCGAGGCTCTCGACCGCGGCGCCGTCGCGCGCCGAGCAGGTCCCGTACAGGCGAAGCCCGGCCACCGCTCCAAGCTCGAGGACCGCGGTGCCCACCCTGCCGGCGGCCCCGTGCACAAGCACGGTCTCCCCGCTCTTCACCGTCGCCGTGCGGTGGAGCAGCTGGTAGGCGGTCATATACGTGAAGACGAGGTTCAGAATCTGCGCCGGGTCGATGGCCTCGGGCACCTCGACCGCATCCACCTCCCGAACACAGACGCGCTCGGCGTCCGCGCCCCACACCGTCAGAGCGCCGATACGGTCTCCCTCGCGCAGCCTCGCGCAGCCTGAGCCGAGCTCCTCGACCACGCCGACAAGTTCGTAGCCGGGCGTGAACGGCGGCTTCGGCACGCCGAGATACGAACCGGCGCGGAGCATGGCGTCGGTGTACGACACGCCGGCGGCCAGCACCCTGACGCGAACCTCGCCCGGTCCGGGACGGGGAACCTCGTCGTCGATCACCGTTAGGACCTCGGGACCGCCGAAGTGGTCCACGACCACGCGCTTCATCCGGTCGCCATTCCCGGCTTGCATTGCGACCCTGCTCCCCTCGCTCAGTGCAGTCCGCCACGAAGGTTTTCGCAGTCCGGTCGCTCCGCCATCGGTCGGAGGTACCGATTGCCCTCAGTGTTTTCGAGCAGTCGGAAACAGGCGAGGCCCTGATGACGCCGCCGGGGACACGGATGCTGGCGCCATGGATCTGGACGACATCACACCAAGGGGGCAGGACAGGTTGTGCCTTCGGAGCGCGTTCGGCTCAGGTCGGGCGCCACGCGCGCGGGGCGATCAGCTCGTCTGCGGCGCCGGGGCCCCAGGTCCCCGCTGCGTAGGAATGCACGGTTCCGGCTGCGTCGAGGACCGGGGCCACGATCTCCCATGACCGCTCGACCGCGTCCTCGCGCAGGAACAGCGTCTGATCGCCCGCCATCGCCTCGTGCATGAGGCGCTCGTAGGCTTCCGTCGACCGCGTCCTGAACGAGCCCCCGTAAGAGAAGTCCATCGGCACGGCGTCAAGCGCCATCCCGGGCCCCGGCTCCTTGGCCCTGAAGACCAGCGAGATGCCCTCGTCGGGCTGGATCCGCAGCGCCAAGTGGTGTGCCGGCAAGCGCGCGATCCCCGCGCCCTCGAACAGCCGGCGCTCTGAATCCCGCAGAACGACCGCGACCTCCGTCACGCGATGAGGCAGGCGCTTGCCCGTGCGCAGGAAGAAGGGAACTCCCTTCCAGCGCGCGTTGTCGATCCAGGCCCGCAGCGCCACGAACGTCTCGACGGTCGACTCCGGGGCGACGCGTTCCTCGTCCCGGTATCCGCGCACCTCATGTCCCTCGACCACGCCGGCCACGTACTGGCCCCGGACAAGCTCGTCCGCGGAGAACGGCCGTACGGCCTCGAGCACCTCCGCCTTGCGGTCCCGAACGTCCTCCGGGGCGAGCGAGTCGGGCGGCTCCATCGCCACGAACGCAAGAACCTGGAGCAGGTGGTTCTGGACCATGTCGCGCAGCGCACCGGCCTCCTCGTAGTAGCGGCCTCGCCGCTCGATGCCGACCGACTCGGCCACGGTGATCTGGACGTGATCGACCGCCTCCCCGCACCAGGCTCGCTCGACCATCGAGTTGGCAAACCGGAAGACCAGGATGTTCTGCACCGCCTCCTTTCCCACGTAGTGGTCGATCCGGAATACCCGCGGCTCGTCGAAGACCTCGCCCACGATTCGGCGGAGCCCTTGCGCGCTCCTCAGGTCGTGCCCGATCGGCTTCTCGAGCACGATCCGCGCGTTCTTCCCGAGGCGCGCCTCGCCGATCCGCCGCACGATCGTCGGGAAGGCCGAGGGAGGCGTAGCGCAATAGAACAGCCGCTGACCGGCCGCGCCAAGCTCGGCGTCGAGCGTCACGAGGCGCCCGCGAAGCGGGCCGAAGGCGTCCGGGTCATCGAGCGGCGCGGACACGTAAGAGAGACCTCGCGCGAACGCCTGCCAGCGTCCCGCATCGAGCCGGTGGCGCGAGAACTCTTCGACCGCCCGGCGGGCGCGCTCGCGAAAGCCATCGTCGTCGAGCGGGCTGCCGCCCGAGCCGACGATCGCGTACCGCTCCGGCATAAGGCCCTCATAGGCCAGGTCGTACAGCGCCGGAAGCAGCTTGCGGCGGGCGAGATCGCCAGACGCGCCAAAGACAACCAACGTCTGGGATGGCGGCGAGGCAAGTGCCATGGCCCCATCATCCCGCAGCGACCGCCCGCGTCGGCTCCATGGTGGGCGGCGCCTGCTGATCGCCGCGGGACCCACATGGGGCGTCATGATCAGGGCGGACTGCCGGGCTCGCTGTCCGCGCGCGCTAGCCTTCGTTCATGTCCCGTCGCCGAGTCCGTCGCGAGCCTTTCCCGCCGGACCGGGGGCTGCAGGTGCGGATGGTCCTCACGGCGATCGGGACGCCGCTGCTCGTCGTCGCGTGCCTCGTGGCCTTGGTCGCCGTCGCGCCGACCAAGATCCTGATCGGCGTCGCGATCGCCGCCGTGATCGGGATCGTCGGCTCCGTGCGCGAGCGCGCGGAGCGGCCCGAGCCGCGCGTCGTCGGCCCCGAGGATGAGCCGGTCCTGCACGGGATCGTCGACCGGCTCTGCGTCATGGCCGACCTGCCCCGTCCCGAGATCGTCGTCGAGGACGAGCGCGAGCCGAACTCGTGGCTGGTCGGGCTGCGCCGCGGGCGCTCGCGCCTGTACGTGACGCGCGGGCTCGTAGACCTCCTCGAGCCCGCCGAGCTCGAGGCCGTCGTCGCCCACGAGCTCGCCCATCTTGCTCACCGCGACGCCGCGGTCATGACCGCCGTGGGCGGCCCGGGCGCGGTCCTCCTCGGCGGCGGCAGGCGCATGCACGGCGGCTGGATCTGGATGTCCTTCGGCTTCTGGGTCGCGGCCGGCATCGGGTGGCTCTCGCGCGTGGGCACGCAGACGCTCTCGCGCTACCGCGAGCTCGCCGCCGACGCCGGCGCCGCGTCGCTCACCGGCCACCCGGCCGCGTTGGCCACCGCGCTGCGCAAGGTCGCCGGGCAGCTGCGCGTCGTTCCGCGCGAGGACCTGCGCGTGGCGGCCGCGCGCGACGCCTTCAACCTCCTGCCCGTCGAGCGGCCGATGGAAGGCTGGCGCGGGCGGATGCTCGGCACGCATCCTCCGCTCGAGCTGCGCATCGCCCGCCTCGAGCGCCTCGAGCAGGCGCTGCAGCGCTCGCGGCTCGCGGACCCGCTCGCCTGAGCCGGCTCAGGGCCCTACGGCTCGTAGGAGCCGGCCACCCACGCGCGCGTGCTGACGGAGACCGCGTTCCACGCGTTGATCGCGACGATGAGGCTGATCAGGGCGGCGATCTCGTCCGGCGTGAAGTGCTCGGCGACCGCGTCGAAGGCCTCGCTCGGGACGTGGTCGTCGGCGACGAGGGTGACCGCCTCGGTGAAGGCCAGCGCCGCGCGCTCGCGAGCGCTGAAGTACGGGGTCTCGGCCCAGGCCGGAAGCGCGAACAGCCGCTGGGCGGTCTCGCTGATCGCGAGCGCGTCCTTGGTGTGCATGTCGATGCAGTAGGCGCAGCCGTTGAGCTGGGAGGCCCGCGCGCGCACGAGCTCGCGCAGCCGCGGGTCGAAGTCGACGCCGTCGAGCTCCTTGGTCGCCGCGTGATCGAGGTGGCTGAGCGCGCGCGAGAAGGTCGCCGCGTGGGCGTCGAAGTCGAGGCGGACCGGCACGGGGACGCAGTCCTGCGTGGTGGCGTTGGTGCTCATGACGGTCACGCTACCCCGCGATCGGCCCAACGTTAAGGTCCAATCGCATGGCCGGGACGTGGGCCAAGGCCGGGTTCGATCTCCACCTCGACGTGGCCGGCAAGCGCGTGCGAGCGGGCCTCGAGAACGCGCTGCGCGACGCGGTCCGCACCGGCCGGCTGGGCCCCGGGACGCCGCTGCCGTCCTCGCGTACGCTGGCGGCGGACCTCGGCGTCGCGCGCAACACGGTGGCCGAGGCCTACGGACAGCTCGTCGCCGAGGGCTGGCTCGTGGCCCGGCGCGGCGCGGGCACGCGGGTCGGCGATCGCCCGCCGGCGGTCGAGGCTGCGGCGACGCCCGCGCCGGCGCTCGCGCGCCCGCCGCGCTACGACCTGCGCCCGGGAACGCCCGACCTGTCGGCCTTCCCGCGCGCGGCGTGGCTGGCGGCGGCGCGCAAGGCGCTCGCGGCGGCTCCCTACGACGCGCTCGGCTACTACGCCGATCCGCGCGGCAGACCGGAACTGCGCAGCGCGCTGGCCGAGTACCTCGCGCGCACTCGCGGCGTCCGGGTCACCCCCGACCGACTCGTGATCTGCTCCGGCTTCGCCCAGGGCCTGTCGCTCCTCTGCACCGTGCTGCGCGCGCGCGGCGCGACCGGCCTCGCCGTCGAGGGCTACGTGCGCCGGCGCTACCGGGAGGCCGCGTCGGCTTGCGGGCTGCGGCCGCGCGCGGTCGGGCTCGACGCGCACGGCGCGGTCATCGCCGAGCTCGGTGACGCCGACGCCGCGCTGCTCACGCCCGCGCACCAGTTCCCCACCGGCGTGCCGCTCGCGCCGCGACGGCGGACGGAGGCGGTGGCCTGGGCGGAGGCGACCGGCGGCCTCGTGATCGAGGACGACTACGACGGCGAGTTCCGCTACGGGCGCCAGCCGCTCGGCGCCGTGCAGGCGCTCGCGCCCGAGCACGTGGTGTACGCCGGCACCGCGAGCAAGGCGCTCGTGCCCGGCCTGCGGCTGGGATGGCTCGTGCTCCCCGCGCGGCTCGTCGACGAGGTCGCCACTGCGAAGGCGCTCGCGGACGGGCACAGCAGCACCCCCGATCAGCTCACGCTCGCCGAGCTGCTCGTCTCGAGCGCCTACGACCGGCACGTCCGCCGGTCGCGGATCGCGTACCGGCGCCGGCGCGACCGGCTCGTCGCAGAGCTGGGGCGCCGCGCGCCGCACGTTCGCGTCACCGGCATCGCGGCCGGCCTGCACGCGCTCGTGGAGCTCCCGGACGGCCGGGACGAGGACGAGCTCGTCGCCCGCGGCGCCGAGCACGGCCTCGCGCTCGAGGGCCTGGGCGCCTACGCGACCGAGCGCTCCCGGCACGGGCCTGCGCTCGTCGTCGGCTACGGCACACCGCCCGAGCACGCGTTCACCGCGGCGCTGGCGCGGCTCGTCGCCGTCCTCGGCTAGCCGTCCCAGGTGCGGAGCGTCGCCAGCGGGTCGACCGGGTGCCCGCCGCGGTACCAGCCCGGGGGCGTCCACAGCTCGAAGTGCAGGTGGCAGCCGACGGCGTCGCCGGTCTGGCCGACGAAGCCCACGCGCTGACCGCGCTCGACGCGGTCGCCGGTCTGGACGAGCGCGCGGTCGCGCATATGCATGTAGACGATGTCGGCCCCGTGCTCGGCGGGCGCGATGACGAGGTAGTTGCCCGCCGCGCCCTGGAAGCCGGCCCGGCGTACGGTCCCGGCGTGGGCGGCGACGAGCGGCCTGCCGCAAGCCGCGAAGACGTCTTGGCCCTCGTGCCGGTGGCCGGCGCGACCGGCGCCGAAGCCCTCTCCGTAGGTGTGGCGTCCCACGATCGGGAAGACGCTGCGCACGATCCAGACCGACGAGCGCCCGGTCGCCGCGGCGGCGCTCGTCGCGGTCCTCGCGCCGCCGGCGAGCGCGGCGGTCCCGAGGCTCACGCGGAACACGTAGCGACCCTCGGGCAGCGCCGCGCCGGCGGCCGTGCCGTCCCAGTCCATGCTCGCGACGATGCCCGGGTCCATCGCGGGGAGGACGGTGCGGGAGACGAGCGCTCCGCGGCGGAGGACGTCCACGGTGACGTCCGCGCGCGCCTCCCCGCGCACGAAGAAGCTCACGGAGGCCGTCGCGCCGGGCGCGGGGCGCAGGCGCCGGTCGCTGCGCACTTCGACGGCGGGACGGCCGGGATCGGGCGTTCCGCTGCGGAGCACCAGCAGCCGCGACCGCGACCCCGCCGACCGCCTCCCGTCGGCGGCGATCGCGGCGACCGGCCCGCTCCGTGCGCGACGCGGCAGCGTGAGCTCGGCGGCTGCGGCGGAGAGCGGCGCCGCGCGCGTCGACACGTCGTCGCGCCGGCCGGGGCCGCCGAGCAGGACGACACGGGCCGTCGTGTCGAGGCCCGTTCCCGTGACGCGGACGCGGCTCCCGGCGACCGCCCGCGCGACTCCGAGGCAGCGCGTCCGGCACGTGACGGCGTCGACGCGCGGGTGGGAGGCGGCGACCGGCGGGAGCGGGGCGGCCTCGCGGAGCGGCGATCGCGGGGCGTCGATGGCGATCGCCGCGGCCGTCGCGGGCAGCCCCGCGGCGCCGAGGAGCGCGGCGCAGGCGAGCAGGCGTCGAGGAACGCGTGGGGGGTTCGACATTCGGTTGACGGCCTACGGGGTTAGCTGGCGGGCTCGCGCGGCCGATCCGCGCTACCGGGCCGTGGCCCGGACTCGCCCCGGGGCGCCAAGGCGCCCAGTGGGTCCCCCGCTCCGCCCTGTGGCGGACTCGGCGGTGTTTCGACGGCCGGGGAGCATACCGGTCGGCGCGGGCGTCACCCGCCGCCAGCGTCCGGCTACCCGCTCACGGCCGAAGGTTCCTCGACCCGGGCGCGAGGGCCGCTCGCCCGGCGCAGGACGCCGAGCGTGAGCACGAGGAAGCCGATGCCGGTCACGAGCAGGGCGATTCCAAGACGATGCTGAACACGCCGACCCGCTCTCAGGCCGCCGGCGAACGGGCCGGGATCGTCTCCGCCGCGCCGCTGCGCCCCGTCCGTACGCCGCCGCCGAGCGTGTCGCGGACAACTACGGCGCCTCGGCCCTCGGATCGCGGCGGGTGCGCGGGCGCGCCGTCCTCGGGCACGACCCCGAGGCGCGCGACCCCGTGGGGTGAGGCGCAGGTGCCCTATCATGAGGCCCCTGCCGCGCCCGTCCGAGCGCGGCTTCCTGGTGCCATGAAGACCTACGTCGCCAACCCCGCCACGCGCGAGCGCTCCTGGCTCGTCGTCGACGCGACCGGGCAGACGCTCGGGCGCCTCGCGACCCAGATCGCCGACGCTCTGCGGGGCAAGCGCAAGCCGGAGTACACGCCGCACGTCGACACCGGCGACTTCGTCGTCGTCGTCAACGCCGAGAAGATCGCGGTCACCGGCAACAAGCGCGCCGACAAGCGCTACATCCGCCACACCGGCTACCCGGGTGGGATCAAGGAGCGCACGCTGGAGCAGATGCTTGCGCGGCGTCCGGAGGAGGTCATCCGCCGCGCAGTCCGCGGGATGCTGCCGCGCAACCGCCTCGCGCGCAAGCAGCTCACGAAGCTCAAGGTCTACGCGGGTCCCGAGCATTCGCACGCGGCGCAGAAGCCAACCCCGATGGAGATCGAGTCCTGATGGCCGACGACCGCACGCCGCCGCCCGCCGACGACGAGGCCCCCGAGCCGCCCGTCCCGCCCACGCCGGAAGAGGCGGCCGAGGAGGCTCCCGAGCCGGTCGCGGAGGCTCCCGAGCCGGTCGCCGCCGGCGCGCCGGAGCCCGCCGCGCCGGAGGTCGAGGGCGAGGGTCCCGAGATCGTCGACGACGAGGTCGTCGTCGTCGCCTCCGACGACGTCCCCGGCGCAGAGGCGGTCGTCGACGTCCGGGAGGCCGCGCCGGGCGTCCTCGAGGCCGAGGAGGCCGACGAGGTCGAGGGCGACGTCGTCGAGCGCGTGCGCCCCGAGATCCCGGGCGCCGACCTCGAGCTCGACCTCGTCGGCGAGGGCGAGGACCCGCTGTTCGGGCAGGAGGGGTACGCGGAGGGCGAGGAGCTCGAGGGCGAGGAGCGCCGCCCCGAGGACTCAGACCAGGTGGACGACCAGCCGATCGCGCAGGTCACGATCGACCTGGGCGTCGACGCCCGCTACCGCGCGACCGGCAAGCGCAAGACGGCGGTCGCCCGCGTCACGCTGCGCCCCGGCACGGGCGCCTACACGGTCAACGGCCGCACGCTCGAGGACGTCTTCCCGCGCAACCCGCTGCAGCGCACGATCCGCCAGCCGCTCGAGACGGTCGGCTATGAGGGCCGGATGGACGTCGTCGCGCGGATGCACGGCGGCGGCGTGTCCGCCCAGGCCGGCGCGCTGCGCCACGGCATCAGTCGCGCGCTGCTCGAGGCCGACCCCAACCTGCGCGGCGAGCTCAAGCGCCGCGGCTTCCTGACGCGCGACCCGCGCGTCAAGGAGCGCA
>DATNGY010000117.1:0-2359 GCA_035605735.1 Solirubrobacteraceae bacterium | reverse complement strand
CGGCCAGCGAGAGGAGGATGAAGAGCGCGAGCACGCCGGTCGGCGCCGACACCGAGACGTCGCCGGACTCGGAGGCGACGGTGACCGGGTGGGTGACCGCGATGAACGCGACGAGCGCGAGCGCGAGCACCGCGACGGCCTGGACGACCGCGAGGAGGTCGCGCGTGCCCGTGTAGCGCCACTGCTTGAGCTCGAGCCGGAAGAGCGTGAAGACGACGAGCGCCGAGAGCACGACCCAGACGATCGTGGCGTCGAACAGCCGGTCGTACTTCTCCGGCATCCGCCCGCCGTCGAAACGCAGGCGATAGCTCATGTAGTAGGCGGTCCCGACCAGGACGCCGTCGAGCGCCAGCTGGGGCAGCGAGTGGCGATGCAGGGGCAGGACCGCCGAGCGCAGGCGTCGGCGCATCGCGCCAGGATAGCCACGGCCGCAGTGGTCGGTGGCGTCGCGGCGACGCCGTCAGGACGATTTCAGGCCGGTGAGGGCAGCGCCTCGAGGAGGAGGTCGACCAGGAGCGCCGGGTCGCGGCGCACGCGCGCGCCCGCGGCCGGCGGGCGCTTGGCGACGACGAGCTGCTCCGCGCGTTCGAGCCGGCGGAGCCGCCCGTCGCGAAGCAGGCGCTCGTCGACGGCGCCGAGCCGGCCCTCGAACATCGTCCACACGGGGGCGCCGAGCGCGACCGCCTCGCGGTTCATCGTGCCTCCCGCGCTCACCACGAGGTCGGCGAAGGCGACGAGCGACTGCGAGTCGATGGCGCGCTCCGGGACGACGAAGCCACTCAGCTGCGCTCGCTGCTCGGGCGTGCGGGGCAGCACGACCGCTTGCTCGCCGCGCAGCCGGTCGAGGACGTCGGCGAAGATCCGGTGCTCGAAGCGGTGGTACAGCGAGACCGCGGGCGGCGTGCGGACGACGACGAGCGGTCGTGCGGGGTCGAGACCGAGCGCCGCCAGCACGCCGGGATCGGGCTCGAAGTCGGCGAGGTAGTACTCCTCCTTCAGGCCGGGAAAGCGGCCGAGCTTGCCCGCCGCTCCGTAGCGGCGCAGGCGCCGCGGCGGGATCGCGTCAGGTACGACGACCGCGCGCGCGAGGCGGCAGTTGATCGTGTGCTGAACGGTCGCCCACTCGTAGTCGAACATCGTCGCCGACGGGATCCGCCGGAGCGCGGCCGCGATCGTGACGTCGTTGGAGCCGTGGCCGAGCGCGAGGTCGAACCGGCGGCCTCGCGCCCAGCGCGTCAGCGCCGCCGAGCGCCCCACGAGCCCGGCGGCCTTCGCGGCCACGCGCCCGCCCCGGTGCCGGCCCACGACCGTGTGCTCGATCCCGAAGCGCTCGCACAGCCCGACCGTCTGCGCGAAGTCGCGCGCGGTGACCTCGACCTCCACGCCCCGCGCCCGGAGGATCTCGATGACCGGGCGCAGGACGAGGACGTGGGGGCTATTCGTGAGGTCGACCCAGACCCGCATCCCGTACCGCGCCGACGACCTCGTCGACCTGGGCCCGGGTCAGTGCCGCGCTCACCGGCAGCGCGAGGTGCGTTCGCGCGGCCTCGTCGGTGGCCGGCAGCACCGCCCCGTCGGCGAGCTCGCGCATCGCCGGCTGGCGATGGACCGGCGTGCGGTAGTAACTGCGGCACTCGACCTCGGCCGCGCGGAGGGCGTCGATGAGCTCGTCGGCCCGCGGGTGGCGCACGACGTAGAGGTGCCACGCGGGGGCCGAGCCCGCCGTCGCGCGCGGCAGCATGACGAGCTCGCCGAGGCCGGCCTGCGCGTACCACTCGCCGACGCCGTGGCGGTGCGCGGCCCAGCGCTCGAGCTCGGGAAGCTGGACGCGGAGGATCGCGGCCTGCAGCTCGTCGAGGCGCGAGTTGTAGCCGACGGACTCGTAGGTCACCTTGTCGCGCGAGCCGTGGAAGCGCAGCGTGCGGACGCGCTCGGCGAGCGCGGCGTCGCTCGTCGTGACTGCGCCGCCGTCGCCGAACGCGCCGAGGTTCTTCGACGGGTAGAACGAGAACGTCGCGATCGTCCCGAGCGCTCCGGGACGGCCGTCGGCCGCATGCGAGCCGGCGGCCTGGGCGGCATCCTCGACGACCGGCACGCCGAGCGCCGCGATCTCCGCGACCGGCGCGACGTTGCCGAACAGATGGACGACGACGACCGCCTTCGTGCGCGGGGTCAGCGCCGCCCGAACCGTGTCCGCCGTCGCGACGAGCGTCTCCGGGTCGACGTCGCAGAAGACCGGCCGGGCGCCCGTCGGCGGGATCGCCTCGGCGCTCGCGTAGAAGGACAGCGACGGCACGACGACCTCGTCGCCGGGTCCCACCCCCAGCGCGCGCAGCGCGATCGTGATCGCCTCCGTGCC
>DATNGY010000116.1:0-8954 GCA_035605735.1 Solirubrobacteraceae bacterium | reverse complement strand
CCACAGGCGCGCGGCGGCGGCGCGCTGGAGGAACTCGGCGCGGTCCTGCATCGCACGGAAGGCCCAGGCCTCGACGGCCTCCGCCAGGATGCCGAAGTCCCACGGATCGCTCATGCGGATGCGCCTCCGGGCGCGAGCCGGGAGCGGCACGCGCTCGTCGAAGAGCCGCTCGTGGCTCTTGACGGGCAGGTCGCCCACGCGCAGCGTGCGGTCCGCGCCGACCCGGGTCACGACCTCGACGACGTAGGCCTCGATCTCCGTGCGGCCCATCGCGCGCGCGACGGACACGCGGTGGTGGCCGTCGCGCACGAAGTGCACCTCGCCGATCCGGTAGAGCGAGATCGGCGGCATTGGCTCGCCGCGGCGCACCGCGTTGGCGATCCGCTCCCAGCGCGCGCGCACGCGGGAGGTCGTCGGGCGGAACTGGCGGTCGAAGCCCTTCGTCCGGTCGACGGTGCCCAGGATCGTGTCGAGCGGCACCGTCTCCAGGCCGACGTAGCGCTCCTCGAGGAACCCGAGGGCCGCGACGACCTCGTCGTAGGGCAGGATCACGTCGACGTCGCCGGGCTCGCGGCCGAGCCGCCGGGCCAGGCCCGCCATGACCTGCCGGCGCCGCGCGCGCACGAAGTCGTCCTGGGCGTCGGCGGAGGGGAAGCCGGTGTCGAGCGGCGGATTCACCCGCAGCAAGGTACCCGGCTCGCGCGGCCCGGTCGTGAAGGTCCTCCACGAGCCGTCGCGCGCAGCCTGTAGGCTCGCACGCGCTCGGGGGGAGAGGGCCCCCCGCAAAGGAGGGACAGGAGGAAGGGACCGTGGAGAGCGGATCGATCGCCTCGGGCGCGGGCCAGACCACGCCGGGGCGGGAGTCGGGCTTCGCGCCGGGCGACAAGGGCCTCAAGACGGGGGCCATCGGCTACATCTCGAACGTCGTCATCGGCGTCGCCTCGACGGCGCCCGGCTACAGCCTCGCCGCGACGCTCGGCTTCATCGTCGCGGTGCCCGGCGTCGGGCTCTCGGCCCCTGCGGTCCTGCTCGTCTCGTTCCTGCCGATGCTCTGCATCGCGTTCGCCTACAACTACATGAACCGCGCCGACCCCGACTGCGGCACCTCGTTCGCGTGGGTGACGCGCGCGCTCGGGCCGCAGATGGGCTGGGTCGCGGGCTGGGCAATCATCGCCGCCGACATCATCGTCATGGCGAGCCTCGCGCAGATCGCGGGGATCTACTCGTTCCTGCTCGTCGGCTGGCAGTCGGCCGCCGACACGACGTGGGCGGTCACGCTCGTGGGCGTCGTCTGGATCGCGATCATGACGTGGATCTGCGTCATCGGCATCGAGCTCAACGCGACGACGCAGAAGTGGCTGCTCGGCGCCGAGATCTCGACGCTCGCGCTGTTCGCGGTCGTCGCGCTGGTGAAGGTCGCCGTCACCGACGTGCCGACCGAGGCCGCCCCGACGCTCGACTGGATCAACCCGTTCCAGATCTCGAGCTTCAACGCGATGATCGACGGCGTCCTGCTCGGGATCTTCATCTACTGGGGGTGGGACAGCGGCGTCGCGGTCAACGAGGAGTCCGAGGACTCCCACAGCGGCCCCGGGCGCGCCGCCGTCGTGAGCACGCTGCTGCTCGTGCTGATCTACGTCGTCGTGTCGTTCTCCGCCCAGGCCTACGGCGGCGAGAAGCTCCTCGTCGACAACGCCGACGACGTGCTCAGCGTGCTCGGAGGCAAGGTCTTCGGCTCGCCGCTCGACAAGCTGCTGATCATCGCCGTGCTGAGCTCGGCCGCCGCGTCGACGCAGACGACGATCCTGCCGACGGCGCGCACGAGCCTGTCGATGGCGCGCTGGCGCGCGCTGCCGCGCACGTTCGGCACGGTCTCGCCGAAGTGGCAGACGCCGACGGTCTCGACGATCGCGATGGGCGCGGTCTCGATCGTCTGGTACGTCGCAGTCAACCAGCTCAGCCAGAACGTGCTCGGCGACTCGGTCACCGCGATCGGCTTCATGATCGCCTGGTACTACGGCTTCACCGGGCTGGCCTGCATCGTCTACTACCGGCGGTCGATCTTCCGCTCGGCGAAGAGCTTCGTGCTCGCGGGCCTGCTGCCGTTCCTGGGGTTCGTCTCGCTCGCGTACGTCTTCGTCCGCGCCTATGTCGACTACGGGACGAAGGGCTACGACCAGGACTACAACTACACGCCCCCGTGGCACGGCATCGAGATCCCGATCCTCATCGGGATCGGCGGGCTGCTGCTCGGGATCGTCCTCATGCTCGGGTTCTGGATCGTCGACCGCAAGGGCCCGTTCTGGCGGCGCCGGCTCGAGGTCGCCCGCCCGGCGTCGCTCGAGGAGCCGCCGGTGACGACAGCGATCGCACCCGAGTAGCGGCCGCCCCCCAAAGGACCTATGATCCCGGGCCGATGGCGTCCTCGCTCGCCCTCCGGCTTCTCCTCCCCCTTCGGGGGGAATAGCGCGTGGCGGCCGCCCGAGCCGCGAACCCAGCACCGAGAAGCCGCAGGACCCGAGCAAAGGAGAGACGCCATGGACGCCGACCGAGTAATCATCTTCGACACCACGCTGCGCGACGGCGAGCAGTCGCCGGGGATCTCGCTGAACACGACCGAGAAACTCGAGATCGCCCACCAGCTCGCGCGCCTCGGCGTCGACGTGATCGAGGCCGGCTTCCCGATCGCGTCGCCCGGCGACTTCGAGGCGGTGCAGGCCATCGCCCGCGAGGTCGAGGGCCCGGTCGTCGCCGGCCTCGCCCGCGCCAACCCGGCCGACGTCGACCGCGCCTGGGACGCCGTGCGCGACGCGCCGCGGCCGCGGATCCACACGTTCGTCTCGACCTCGGACATCCACATCCGCCACCAGCTGCAGGCCACGCGCGACGACGTCAAGGGGCTCGCGCGCGCCTCGGTGACGCAGGCGCGCGAGCACTGCGACGACGTCGAGTTCTCGCCGATGGACGCGACGCGCGCGGACGTCGACTTCACCGCCGAGGTCATCGCGATCGCCGTCGAGCAGGGCGCGACGACGATCAACGTGCCCGACACCGTGGGCTACGCGATGCCCAACGAGTACGCCGCGTTCCTCGAGCGCCTCTACGCGCTCGTGCCCGGGCTGCGGGACGTCGTGCTCAGCGTCCACTGCCACGACGACCTCGGCCTCGCGGTCGCCAACTCGTTCGCGGGCGTACTCGCCGGCGCGCGCCAGGTCGAGTGCGCGATCAACGGGATCGGCGAGCGCGCCGGCAACGCGTCGCTCGAGGAGCTCGTGATGCTGCTGCACACGCGCCGGGCCGACGTCGGGCTGAGCACCGGCGTCGTCACACAGGAGATCGCGCGGACGAGCCGGCTCGTGAGCCGCCTCACGGGCTACCCCGTCCAGCCCAACAAGGCCGTAGTCGGCCGTAACGCGTTCGCACACGAGTCGGGCATCCACCAGGACGGCGTCCTGAAGGAGCGCTCGACCTACGAGATCATGGATGCCCGCACCGTCGGCCTCGAGGCCAACCAGCTCGTGCTCGGCAAGCACTCCGGGCGCCACGCGCTGCGCCAGGCGCTCGAGGGGCTGGGCTTCGCCCTCGACGGCGCGGCCCTCAACGCGGCCTTCAAGCGCTTCAAGGAGATCGCGGACAAGAAGAAGCAGGTCACGGCGATGGACCTCGAGGCGCTCGTCACCGACGAGCTGCGCGCCGAGCTCGCCGCCTACACGCTCGAGTGGTTCGACGTCGAGGCCTCGTCGCGGCGCCCGCCGCACGCGACGGTCGGCGTGCGCACGCCCGCCGGCGACGACGTCACGGGCTCGTTCACCGGCGATGGCCCGATCGACGCGGTCTTCCGCGCGATCAACTCGGCGACGGGGCTGGACGCGCGGCTGCGCGAGTTCCGCGTCGACGCCGTCACCGGCGGCCAGGACGCGCTCGGCGAGGTCTCGGTCGTCGTCGAGCTCGGCGACGCCGCCGCGGAGCGGATCGGGATCCCGGGCGTGCTCCTGCGCGAGCGGGCGACCGGCGCCGGGCAGGCCGTCGAGACGGACATCATCGCCGCCGCCGGGCAGGCGTACGCGCGCGCGCTGACGAACGCCGTCCGCCGGGCGCAGGCAGAGATGGCCGCCGACGAGCGCGCCGCCGAGCTCGCCACGCCGTGATCGACGGCGAGGCGCTCGCCCGCGACGCGGCGGCGCTCGTCCGGGTCCCCAGCGTCACCGGCGACGAGCGCGCCGCGCTCGAGCGCCTCGGCGAGCTCGCGGCCGGCCTCGGGCTGGAGGCGCAGCTGCGCCGCCACGACCTCGCCGCGCTGCGCGCGCACCCCGAGCACCCGGGGGAGGAGGCACCGCGCGATGAGCTCTGGGGGCTGACGGTCACGGTGCCCGGCCGCGGCGCCCGGCGCCTGGCCGTCAGCGGCCACGTCGACGTCGTGCCCGCGGGCACCGCCCCGTGGCGGCACGGCCCGTGGTCGGGCGCGAGCGAGGACGGTCGGCTCTACGGGCGCGGCGCGGTCGACATGAAGGGCGCGGTCGTCGCGGCGCTGCACGCGCTCGCCGCCGTCCGCGACCGCGGCGGCGCCGACGCCGAGCTCGTCCTCGTCGCCGTCGGCTCCGAGGAGGACGGCGGGCTCGGCGCGTTCGCGGCGCTCGATCGCGACGCCGCGTTCGACGCGTGCATGATCCCCGAGCCGACGGGCTGGGACGTCGTCTGCGCGCAGGCGGGAGCGCTCACCTTCGAGGGCGTCGTCCCCGGAGTCGCCGCCCACGCCGCGCACCGCCTCGCGGGCATGTCGGCGATCGACCGCTACCTGCCGGTCCATCGCGCGCTGGCGGCGCACGAGCGCGCGCTGAACGCCGACGTCGAGCACCCGCTCATGCGCGCGCTCGAGCTCCCGTACCCGCTCGTGGTCGGGCGCCTCGCCGCGGGCGAGTGGTCGAGCAGCGTGCCCGATCGCCTCGTCTTCGAGGGCCGCGCTCCCGTGCGCGTGGGCGAGGACCCGGCCGCGGCCCGCGCGGGCGTCGAGGCCGCCGTGGCCGCGACGTGCCCCGACGCCGTCGTGCGCTGGGCCGGCGGGCAGTTCGCGTCGGGCGCGACACCGGCCGACCACCCGTTCGCGGCGCTCGTGCGCGACGCGCTGCGCGTGGAGCTCGGGCGCGAGGTCACGCTCGCCGGCGTGCCGTGGGGCGCCGACCTGCGCCTGTGGACCGCCCGCGGCATCCCCTGCGTCATGGCCGGCACGCCCGGGATCGAGCGCGCCCACGCGGTCGACGAGCACGTCGCGCTCGCCGACCTCGAGACGCTCGCCCGGGCGATCGTGCGGGTGGCATGCGCGTTCTGAAGGCCTGCCTGAACGGCGCGCGTGCGCCCGGCGAGCACCCCGCACTGCCCGTGCACGCGACCGAGCTCGCGGCCGACGCCGCCGCCGCGGTGGCCGCGGGCGCTACGCACGTCCACGTCCACCCGCGCGACCCAGAGGGCCGCGAGACCCTCGACGTGGACGCCACGGTCCGGGCCGTCCGGGCGGCGGTGCCCAGCGTGCCCGTCGGCGTGTCGACGGGCGAGTGGATCGAGCCCGACGTCGATGCGCGCGTCGCGGCCGTGCGCCGCTGGACGGCGCCGGCGATGGCCTCCGTCAACCTCTCCGAGGACGGACACGCGGCGGTCATGGATGCGCTCGCCGCGGCGGGCGTGGGGGTCGAGGCGGGCGTGGCGCGGGTCGAGGACGTCGAGGCGCTCGAGCGCTCGGGGTTCGCGGGGCGCCTCGTGCGCGTGCTCGTCGAGCCCCAGGCGGACGAGCCCGCGGCGGCGGTGGCCACCGCCGAGGCGATCGACGCGGCGCTCGACGCTGCCGCGATCGGCGCCCCGCGCGTCCACCACGGCTATGGCCTCGCGACGTGGGCCGTCCTGCGCCGCGCCGTCCGCGAGGGCCATGGCCTCCGCGCCGGCCTCGAGGACGCGCTCGTCCTATCCGACGGCACTCCGGCGCCCGCCAACGCCGCGCTCGTCGCGGCCGCGGCGGCCCTGCTCAAGGCGTCAGCGCGTCCAGGCCCTGGCGGTAGCCCGCGGCGAGCACGGCGGCCGCGGGCGCCGAGGCCATGAGGTCGTCGCCCATCGTCGCGGCCGCCTCCGGCGCCGGCGTGACGTGACGCACGCGCGCGCCGCGCGCGCGCAGGAGCTGCAGCTCGAGCTCGACGGCGACGCGGACGGCACGGCGCAGCGGCCCCGGCCCGGCGCCCGCGATCGGGTCGAGGCAGAGGACGTGGGTGCCGCGCCGCGCGGGCGCGGCGTCGAGGTTCGTCGCGCTCCAGACCCCGCCGTCGACGTACTCGCGCCCGCCGATCTCGACCGGCGCGAAGACCCACGGGATCGCGCACGAGGCTGCGACCGCGTCGGCGACGGGCGCGGGCGGCGCGCCCGGCGCGCCGAAGATCACGCGCCGGCCGCTCGCGCGCTCGACGCAGCACACGCGGAGGCGACCGTCGAAGCGCACGCCCGAGCGCGCGAGCGAGCCGCGGAGGTCGTCGAGGCGCCGGCCCCGGGAGGGCGCGCGCGCGAGCACCGCGGAGCGCACGAGCGCGCCGCCGGGCGCGCTTGCACCGAGCGCCAGCGGCGCGAGCGGCGCCGTCGCCGCCCAGCCCCAGCGCGCGGCCTCGCGCGCCGCGCCGCGCAGCCCGCGCGGCCCGTCGCCGGCGCCGTCGCGCTTACCCAGCTCGCTTCGCTCGCGGGCGCGCTCGCCGGCCGCGGCGGTCGGCGGGCGCTCGCGCGGGCGCCGCGGACGCTGCCCCACCGCCAGCCGCGCGGCCACGATCGAGCCCGCCGAGGTGCCGACGAAGCTCTCCACGCGCCGCAGGTCGAGCCCCGCGGCGTCCTCGAGGCCCGCGAGCACGCCGTTCATCCAGGCCTCGCCGAGCACGCCGCCCGCCGCGAGCACGAGGACGTCGGGCAGGTCGGCGTCGGGCACCGGCGGAGGGTAGCCAGAAGCGCCTCGTATGCGATAACGTACGCTTGTAATGACGGCGACCACCCCGCCCGCTTCGGGTACGGGCACAGGCGAAGAGCTCCACATCGGCCCGCGCGTGCGCGCGCTGCGCGAGGCGATGGACCTCTCGCTGCGCGACCTCGCCGAGCGCTCGGGCGTGAGCGCGCCGATGCTCAGCCAGGTCGAGCGCGGCGAGACGAGCCCGACGCTCCTCATCGCGAGCCGGATCGCCGCCGGCCTCGAGCTGCGCCTGAGCCAGCTCCTGCGCCTCGACGAGGCCGGCAGCGTGACCGTGGTGCGCGCGCCCGAGCGCCGCCAGGGCGGCGCGCCCGAGCGCGGCCACACGTTCGAGATCCTCACCGCGCCGCTGCCCGGCCAGCGCGCCGAGCTCAGCCGCCACGCGCTCGCCCCGGGGGCGCGGACCGGCGGGCTGGGCGACCCGCCGATGCACGAGCCCGGCAGCCGCGAGATCGCGCTCGTCGAGCGCGGTCCCGTCGTGCTCGACATCGACGGCGAGCGCCACGAGCTGCAGGCGGGCGACTGCGTGACGTTCGACGCCGACCTGCCCCACCACTTCGAGAACCCCGGCCCGGAGGAGGCGACGCTGCTCGGCGTCGTCGCCGCCGGCCTGCGACGGAGCTGACCGAGATGCCGCAGACGCTGTTCGACAAGATCTGGGCCACCCACGAGGTGGCGCCGAGCCTCCTCTTCATCGACCTGCACCTCATCCACGAGGTGACGAGCCCGCAGGCCTTCGAGGGGCTCCGGCTCGCCGGGCGTCCCGTGCGCCGTCCGGACCGCACCCTGGCCACAGCCGACCACAACGTGCCGACCGACGGCACGCCCGTCGCCGCGCGGATCCGCGACGAGCTCTCGCGCGCCCAGGTCCAGGCGCTCGAGCGAAACTGCGCGGAGTTCGGGATCCCGGTCTTCTCGATGGGCTCCGAGCGCCAGGGGATCGTCCACCTCGTCGGCCCCGAGCAGGGCCTCACGCAGCCCGGCATGACGATCGTCTGCGGCGACAGCCACACGGCGACCCACGGCGCCTTCGGCGCGCTCGCGTTCGGCATCGGCACGAGCGAGGTCGAGCACGTCCTCGCGACCCAGTGCCTCGTGCAGCGCAAGCCGCGCTCGATGCGCATCCGCTTCGAGGGCGAGCTCGGCTTCGGGGTCACCGCGAAGGACCTGATCCTCGGCACGATCGGCCAGATCGGCGTCGCCGGCGCCGTCGGCCACGTCGTCGAGTACACGGGGGCCGTCATCGACGGCCTCTCGATGGAGGGCCGGATGACGATCTGCAACATGACGATCGAGGGCGGCGGCCGCGCCGGGATGATCGCCCCGGACCACAAGACGCTCGCGTGGGTCGGCGAGCACGGGGGCGAGGTCGACGAGCGCTGGCTCGACCTGTGCACCGACGCGGGCGCGAGCTTCGACAAGGAGGTCGTCGTCCGCGCCGACGCCCTGAGCCCGATGGTCTCCTGGGGGACGAACCCTGCGCAGGTCGTCGGCGTCGCCGAGGCGGTGCCCGAGCCGGCCAGCGAGGGCGACGAGCGCGCGCTGCGCTACATGGACCTGCGGCCGGGCACGCCGATCCGCGACATCCGCCTCGACCGCGTCTTCATCGGCTCGTGCACGAACTCGCGCATCGGCGACCTGCGCGCCGCCGCCCGGGTCCTCGACGGCCGCCGCGTCGCCCCCGGCGTCGCGGGCATGGTCGTCCCGGGCTCGATGCCGGTCAAGCGCCAGGCCGAGGCCGAGGGGCTCGACGAGATCTTCCGCGCCGCGGGCTTCGACTGGCGCGGGCCCGGCTGCTCGATGTGCCTTGGGATGAACCCCGACGTCCTCCAGCCCGGCGAGCGCTGCGCGTCGACCTCGAACCGCAACTTCGAGGGGCGCCAGGGCCGCGGCGGGCGCACGCATCTCGTCTCGCCCCAGATGGCCGCCGCGGCCGCCATCGAGGGCCGGTTCGTCGACATCCGCGACT
>DATNGY010000115.1:0-11009 GCA_035605735.1 Solirubrobacteraceae bacterium | reverse complement strand
CCCGGACCTGCTGCTCACGCGCGGCCAGTACCAGCTCAAGGTCGAGCCTCCGTTCGTGCCCGGGGTCGAGGTCGCGGGCGTGGTGCGGGCCGCGAGCGACGACGCCGGCGTCGCGCCGGGCGAGCGCGTCGCGGCCTTCACCGGGCTGAACGGCCTGCAGGAGGTCGTCGTCGCACCGGCGTTCGCGACGTTTCCGCTGCCCGAGCGGCTGTCGTTCGCCCAGGGCGCGGGGCTCCTCATGAACTACCACACGGTCTTCTTCGCGCTCATGACGCGCGCCCGCCTGTGCGCGGGGGAGAGCGTCCTCGTCCACGGCGCGGCCGGCGGGGTGGGCACCGCGGCGCTGCAGGTGGCCAAGGGCCTGGGCGCGCGGACGATCGCGGTCGTCTCGAGCGAGGCGAAGGAGCGCGTCGCGCGCGAGGCCGGAGCGGACGAGGTCGTGCGCGCGGACGGGCCGTGGCGCGAGGAGGCCAAGGCGCTCACGGACGGCGCGGGCGTCGACGTCGTGCTGGATCCCGTCGGTGGCGACCGCTTCGTCGACAGCCTGCGCGTCCTGCGCACCGAGGGGCGCCTCGTCGTCCTCGGCTTCACCGCGGGATCGATTCCCGAGGTCCGCGTCAACCGGCTGCTCCTCAACAACGTCGCGGTCGTCGGAGCGGCGTGGGGCGCCTATATCGCCGGGCGGCCCGAGGTCGAGCGCGAGATCGGCGCCGCGGTCAACCGCCTCGTCGAGGACGGGTACGTGACGCCGATCGTCGGGGCCGAGCTGCCGCTCGAGCGCACGGGCGACGCGCTCGAGCTCCTGGAGCGCCGCGACGCCGTCGGCAAGGTCGTAGTGACGCTGCGGTCCTAGACCGCCCGCAGCCGCCGGAACGGCCGCCCGTCGCGCAGCTCGCGCACGACCGCCTCGACGAGGCCGTCGGCGTCGCCGCGACGGCCGTCGGTCACGGCGTCGACGAGGCCGCGCTTGCGGGCGATGATCGCGGCCATCGTCTCGTCGATCGTCGCGGCCGCGAGCAGGTACCAGGCGGTGACCGCGTCGCGCTGGCCGATCCGGTGCAGGCGGTCCTCGGCCTGGTCGTGCAGCGCGGGCGTCCACTCGAGCTCGAGGAAGGCGACGTGCGAGGCGCGCGTGAGCGTCAGCCCCTGGCCGCCGACGCGCGTGGCGGCGACGAGGAGCTGGGGGCCGCCGGGCGCCTGGAAGGCCGCGACGGTCTCGTCGCGGGCCCCGAGCGCATCGCGGCCGAGGAGGTGCGCGGCGCCCGCGAAGCGTTCGAGCACTGCCTCCTGGACCTCGACGTGGCGGGCGAAGACGACGAGCGGCTCGCCCGAGGCGAGGAAGTCGTGGATCCACGCGAGCGCGCCGGCGAGCTTGCCGCGCGCGGCCAGGCGCTGCAGCGTCCCGAGCTGGGCGAGGCGCTGGGCGCGCAGCGTGGCGGCGATCCGCGCCTCGAGCTCGCGCAGGTCGAGCGGCTGCTCGCGCAGCCAGACGATGACGTCCTCCTCGGCGAGGCGGTACTCGCGCTCGTTGCCGAGCTCGATCGGCACGACGACGCGGCGCTTGGCGGGCAGCTGGGGGAGGACCTCCGCCTTCGTCCGCCGCACGAAGCACCGCCGCCGCAGGTGCCAGTGCAGGCGCTCCTCGGCGTGCTGGCCGCGGAACGCGCGGGCGAAGCGCGCGCCCGAGCCGAAGTCCTCGAGCCGGCCGAGGACGCGCAGCTGGCTGATGAGCTCCTCGGCGTGGTTGAGGACGGGCGTGCCGGTCAGCGCGAGGCGCAGCCCGTCGGGCGCCACGGCCTGGGCGAGGCGGCGCACCGCCCGCGTGCGCTTGGCCCGCGGGTTCTTGACGAGGTGCGACTCGTCGACGACCAGCGCGCGCGGGCGCAGCCGCCCGAGCGCCTCGCGGTGGGCGGCCACGATCTCGAAGTTGACGATCGTCAGCTCGGCGGTCGGAGGCACGGGGACGCGCCCGTGGACGACGGCGACGTCGCGATGCGGCAGCCAGCGCCGGGCCTCGCGCTCCCAGGTGAGCTTGAGCGAGGCGGGGCAGACGACGACGGCCGGGAAGGCGCCGTCGGCCTCGAGCGCTGCCAGCGCCTCGACGGTCTTGCCGAGCCCCTGCTCGTCGGCGAGGAAGGCGCGGCGGGCGTCGAGCGCGTAGCGCACGCCCGCCCACTGGTAGGGGGCGAGCTCGCCGCCGAGGACCGCGGCGACGGGCGCGATCGGGGCGCCGCTGGTCGCGCGCGACGCGCGGATGGCCACGGTGGCGTCGTCGTGCTCGGCGCGCAGGGCCGCGAGGACCGGGCGCGCCGTCGCGTCGACCGCGACGTCGTGGGCGGCCAGGAAGGCGTCGAGGGGCTCGACGACCCAGGGATCGAGCGCCAGCGTGCGGCTCGAGTCCTCGGCGCCGGGCAGGCGCTCGAACGCGGCGCCGGTGTCGTGGTCCCAGAGAACGTCGAGGCGCAGGTGAACGCCGTCGACCGTCTCCGAGCGCCGCAGGCGCGCCGGGGGCGGCGGGTCCTCGCCGCGCTCCAACGCCTCGACGCAGCGCTGCGCGGGCGCGTCGAGGCGCGCCGAGCGCTCCTCGGCGAGCGCCGCGGCGCCGGCGGCGGTGAGCGGCGCGAGCAGCGCCCCGTCGGACTCCACGGAGCATTCGATCAGCGCGTCCGGCGGCGCGCCGGCGTGCGTGCGCAGGATCCAGCGCCCGCGGCCGCCGTGGCGCGTCGTGGCGACGTTCGCTACCCACCGGCGCTCGAGCCCCTGAAGCCACGCGTCGACCTCCGCCGAGGTGTCGAGCTCGGGAAAGCGCTCGAGCACGCCGGCGACGTGGATCCCGGCCCAGTCGTCGGCCGGTGCCCACCACTCGCGCCGATCCCAGTCGAAGCGCCGCGCCGGGATTCGGCGCACGGCCGCGACGACGTGCGGGTCGTAGGGAAAGGCGAGCACGACGACGCGCTCGCCGTCGCGGTCGCGCAGCTCGACGTTGGGACGGGCGTCGAGGGCGCGCAACGGCATGAGCGGGGCATGCTACGCGCCCCGCCCGCCGTCACGGGACCCGTCAGGTGACCTGCTCGCGCGTCTCCTGCGCGCTCTGGCGCGCGTCGGAGGCGACGGACTGCGCGTGCTCCTGGCCGGATTCCTTGGCGGTCTCCTTGGCCTGCTCGGCGACGTCCTGGGCGACCTGCTTGCCGTGGTCGAGGGCCTGACGGCCCGTCTCGGCCGCGCGCTCCTTGACCTGGTCGGCGACCGGGCCGAGCTTCTCGTCCTCGACGCGTGTGGCCGGCAGCAGCAGGCCGACGACGAAGCCGGCGGCCACGGAGCCGATGGCCAGGCCGAGCGGGTTCGACTGCGCGACCCCGACTGCCTTGCGCGCGCCCTCCTTGACGTCCCCGCCGCTCGGCGTGGACTCCGACACGGAGTCCTTGGCCCCCGTGAACTTCTCCTTGACGCTGGTCACCTTCTCGCTCACCGACTCCTTGGCTCGGGTCTTGACATCGGCCTTGTAGGCGAGGGCATCGACGGTGTCGCCCATGCGCTCGCGGGTGCCTTCTATCTCGTGCCGGATCGTGCGCGGGTCTTCGCCCATGCGACGTCCTCCTTAACTGTGTCGACGGTCTGCTCTGGAACGGGCGGGGTCGCCTCCTTCACGCGCGCCTTGCCGCGAAGCGCCAGCACGGCGGCCACGGCGCCGTACACGACGGCGACGATGAGCGCCGCCAGCCACGTCGCCATGGCGAGGTCGAGGGCCGCGACGATCGCGGCGGTCAGGGCGCCGGCGGCGAGGAGGCCGACGATGCCGGCGCCGCCCAGCAGGCCGGCGCCCTTCCCGGCCTCCCTGCCCTTCTCGGTCAGCTCGGCGCGCGCGAGCGCGAGCTCCTGGCGGATGAGCGTCGACAGCTCGTTGGAGAGCTTGCCGAAGAGGTCCCCCAGCGAGTGATCGCGCAGCTCGTCGTCGCGCGGGCTGTGGAAGCGCTCGCTCACAGAGCCCCCTCGATCGGGAGCGTCGAGGCGGGCCGCTCGAAGCGGCTCTCGGCGCCCGCGGTGGCGAGGGGCTGGTCGACCGGCGGCGCGGGCCGCGAGGGCGTCCGCACCGGGAGCTGCCCGGCGCTCGAGCGTTCCTCGAAGCGGCGCGTGCTCGAAGCCTTCAGCGCGCGCGAGGCGAGGAGCCCGATCACGACCCCGCCGGCCGCGACGGCCCACGGGTTGCGACGGGCGAAGTCCTCGACGTCGCCGAGGATGCGGTCGGCGTCGGAGTCGTGCAGCCACGAGCCGACGCGATCGGCGCGATCGGCGACCTGGTCGGTGATCTTCGCCGGTCCGTCCTTGCCCTGCTCGCGCAGCTGCTGGCTGACCGAGCGCAGATCGTCGGCCTGCTGGCGGACCTGCTCACCGGCCTGCGTCGAACGCTGGTCGACCTGCTCGCGCACGCGATCGCGCGCCTGGCCGGCCACCTGCTGCGCCTGCTCGCGGGCCTGCTCCTTGACCTCCGACGCCTTCTCGGCGGCGGCGCCCCGGTCCTGGGCGTGTGCGGTCTCCGTCATCTTTGCTCCTCTCTGGTGCGTGGGTTCGGCCGCGCTACCCGTAGACGCGGGCGCCGACGCGTTCGATCGGCCCCGCGGTCAGGGCGTCGACCGCGGAGGTGGGGAGGTCCGAACCTCGGGTAGCCCCGCGGGCTGCGAAGATCGACGGGTGGCGCTCGCAGTCCAGCCCCGCCGGAGGATTGCCCGGCGGGCAGCGCTGGCCGTCGCGGCCTGTGCCGTCGTCGCGGGTTGCGGCGGCAACGAGGGCTGGGTGGCTCGCGACGTCCCAGGGCGCTACTCGTCGATCCAGGCGGCGGTCGACGCCGCCCACCCCGGCGACCTCGTCCGCATCGCGCCCGGCGTCTACGACCAGAGCGTCGTCGTCGCCGAGGAGAAGCAGGACGTCGTCATCCGCGGCGAGGATCGCAACCGGACCGTCCTCGACGGCGGCGGTCGGCGCTCGGTCGGGATCCTCGTACGCGGCCAGGGCACGGCGATCGAGAATCTCACCGTCCGGCGCTACAAGACCGCGGGCGTCCTCATGGAGACCCCGCGCGGCGCCCGCCGGCCCCTGCGCGGCTGGCGCGTGAGCTACGTCACGGCCATCGGCGCCGGCCGCGTCGGCGTGCTCGCGCGTGCGGCGCAGGGCGGAACGGTCGACCACGTGCTCGCGCGCGGCTTCGAGCGCGCGGGTGTGCTCTTCGCCGAGTGCGCCCCGTGCGACGGCGTCGTGATCGACGGCGTGGCGGACCGCAGTCGCGCGGGCTTCGAGGCGCGCGACGCGAGCGACAATCTGATCGTCGCCCGCTCGCGCTTCAGCCACAACCGGCTCGGGGTCGTGCTGTCCGCGACGCGCACCGACGAGGGTGTCGCGCCCGGGGGCGACGTGACGATCGCCGGCAACACCATCGCCGACAACGACGAGTGGCACTCGCCCGGGGGCGGAGATCGCTTCGGCATCGGCGTCCTCGTGAGCGGCGGGAGAGGCAATGCGATCGCCCGCAACCTCGTGACGCGCCACGCCACGGCCGGGATCCTGATCGAGGCGGGGCCGGCGGGGCCCGCGGCGGAGATCAGCGTCCAGGGCAACGTCCTCGCCGGCAACGGCCTCGATCTCGCACTCGCGCGCAGCCCGCGCCAGCCGACCTCGAAGGGCTCCTGCTTCGCGCAGAACCGCTTCACGAGCTCGCTCCCGCACGACATCGAGAAGGTGTTGCCGTGCCAGGCGGACGTCCCGCTGCCCGTCGAGGCGCTCGCGCTCCCGCCCGCCGCCCCGGCGGCCCCGCCGAGGGCCGTCGCGCTCCCGGCCCCGCAGGCGCAGCTGCCGGAGGCGCGGACGGCCGCGCCGAAGCCGGCGCGTCCGCCCGGCCGCCTCGACGTCGCTCGCATCGGCGTTCCCGGGAGCGGGTAGTGGTTCCGCGCGTGAGTACGTGGCCGTCCAGGCGGTCGCCGGCGCCGCCTGGCGAGGACGCAGGGAGGGTGCAATGGCAGCGCCATTGCCCCGACTGAGGACGAGGCCAGGCGGTGATCGGCGGCCGCCTGGCGGTGTGCGTACTCACGGGCGGGACCACTAAGTCGCATGACCGACGTCGCGGACGAGGCGCTCACGATCGACGAGCTCGCCCGGCGCACGGGCCTGACCGTGCGCAACATCCGCGCCCACCAGGCGCGCGGCCTGCTGCCGCCGCCCGCGCTGCGCGGCCGCACCGGCTTCTACGGGCCCGAGCACCTCGCGCGCCTCGAGCTCGTCAAGGCGCTGCAGGCCGACGGCTTCAACCTCGAGGCGATCCGCCGGCTGCTCGAGCACGCGGGCGGCTCGACCGACGCGGTCCTGCGCTTCGCGCGCGCCGTGCGCGCCCCGTGGGAGGAGGAGGAGCCGCGGGCCGTCTCGCTCGAGGACCTGCACGAGCGCTTCGGCGCCGGGAACGCCGCGCTGCTGCGCCGCGCGCTCGAGCTCGGGCTCGTGCGCGACCTCGGCGGCGGGCGTTTCGAGGAGCGCTCGCCGCGGCTGGCGGCGGCCGCCGAGGAGCTCGCCCGCCTCGGCGTCGGCGCGGATCGGGCGATCGCCGTGCTCGAGGCGGTGCATCGCGCCGCCGACGCCGTCGCCCGCGCCTACGTCGAGCTCTTCCTGGAGGCGGTGTGGCAGCCGTTCGAGGCGGCGGGGCGCCCGCCCGAGCGGTGGCCGGCCGTGCAGGAAGCGCTCGAGGCGCTGCGTCCGCTCGCCTCCGACTCGCTGCTGGCGATGTTCGGCCTCGTGATGGGCGAGCGCACAGAGGAGGCGTTCGGTCGCGAGCTGGGCGACGGCTGACGCCGAGGTGGTGCGCCCGGGGGCAGGGCGGGTAGGGCTGGCCACGAGGCCCGCCGGAAGCCGGCGCCCTGCTGGTACCGTCGCGCCACCCGCTGGACCCGAAAGGAGAGGCACATGCAGATCGGCATGATCGGACTCGGCCGGATGGGCGCGAACATGTCCCGCCGGCTCATGCGCGCTGGCCACGACTGCGTCGTCTTCGACCGCAGCCCCGAGACCGTCGCGGAGCTCGAAGGCGAGGGCGCGACGGGCGCGACCGAGCTCGCCGACTTCGTCGCCAAGCTCGACAAGCCCCGGGCGATCTGCATGATGATCCCGGCCGGCTACGTGGACCAGACGCTCGAGGCGCTCGTCGAGCACGTCGAGGAGGACGACGTCATCGTCGACGGCGGCAACTCCGACTACCGCGACGACCTGCGTCGCTCCAAGGACCTCGCCGAGCGCGGCCTGCACTACATCGACATGGGCACGAGCGGCGGCGTCTTCGGCCTCGAGCGCGGCTACTGCCTCATGATCGGCGGCGACGACGATGCCGTCGAGCGCCTCGACCCCTTCTTTGCGGCGCTCGCGCCGGGTCGCGACGCCGCGCCGCTGACCCCCGGGCGCCCCGAGGACAAGGGCACCGCAGCCGACGGCTACCTGCACTGCGGCCCGAGCGGCGCGGGCCACTTCGTGAAGATGGTCCACAACGGGATCGAGTACGGGATCATGGCCTCCTACTCGGAGGGGCTGAACATCCTGCATCACGCCAGCGTCGGCGCTCAGGAGCAGGAGGTCGACGCGGAGACGACGCCGCTGCGCGAGCCCGAGCTGTACCGCTACGACCTCAATCTCGCCGAGGTCGCCGAGGTCTGGCGGCGGGGCAGCGTCATCTCCTCATGGCTGCTCGACCTCACCGCGCAAGCGCTGGAACAGAGCCCGACGCTCGATGACTTCAGCGGCCGCGTCTCGGACTCGGGGGAGGGCCGCTGGACGATCCTCGCGGCCGTCGACACCGGTGCGCCGGCGCCGGTCCTGGCGACCGCGCTGTTCACGCGCTTCGAGTCGCGCGGCGAGGCCGACTTCGGCAACCGCGCGCTGTCGGCGATGCGCCTGGCCTTCGGCGGCCACCTGGAGAAGTCCCCGACCTAGTGGGTCTTCTCGCAACGTTTGACCGGAAACGGCGGACGCCGATCACCGTCTGGCAGCGTCCTCGACCCTTGAAAGACCTCCGGTCTTCCTGCGGGTCTGCGTCCTTGCCAGCCGGCGCCGGCGCCTCGCCGTTTCCAGCCAAACGTCACGAGAAGACCCACTAGCCGCCGCGAGCGGACGCCGGCGTGCCGCGCCTGCGCGCCACGATGCCCACCGCGGGCGACGTGCGCCGCGGGTGGAGCCGGCGGCTGCGGCGGCTGCGCGCGGAGGCCTGGTCGCTCGCGCAGACGGCGGTCGCGGCGGCCGCGGCCTGGGTGCTCGCAGGCCTCGTCAACAGCAACCCGTTCTTCGCGCCGGTGTCGGCGGTCATCGCGCTCGGCGTCGCCCGCGGCCGGCGCACCGTACGCGCGGTCGAGCTCGCCGTCGGCGTCGCCGTCGGCATCGCGGTCGCCGACCTGATCGTGCTCGCGCTGGGCACGGGCGTGCTCGTCCTCGCGCTCGTCGTCGCCCTGGCCATGGCCGCCGCGCTGCTGCTCGGCGCCGGGACGATCCTCGTCAACCAGGCGGCGATCTCGGGGATCCTCGTGGTCACGATCACGCCGCCCACGAACGGCCTGTCGCCGACACGCTTCGTGGACGCGCTCATCGGCGCGGGGGTGGCGCTGATCGTCGGCCAGGTGCTGTTCCCGCGCGACCCCGTGCGCGCCATGGGCCGCGCGGCGCGGCCCGTGGCGAGCGATCTCGCGGTCGCGCTCGAGGCGCTCGCCGAGGCGCTGCGCCAGGGCGATCCGGCCCGCGCCCGCGCAGCGCTCGAGATCGCGCGCGGCACCGACGACGACCTGAGCGCGTTCTACGACGCCGTGGCCCTGTCCCGGGAGACCGTCGCCTACCGCCGGCCGCTGGGCCGCACGCGCGAGCGCCTGCCGCTCTACGCGGAGGCCGCCCAGCAGATGGACTACGCGGTGCGCAACGTCCGCGTCCTCGCCCGCCGTGCGCTCGCCGCGGCGCGCCGCGGACCGGCGCCCGCGGCGCTCGCCGACGCGCTGTCGCTCCTGGCCCAGGCCGTGACCGCGCTCGCCGAGCAGCTCGAGGACCCTAACCGCGACGAGGCCGAGGTCCGCAGGCTCGCCCTGCGCGCGGCGGCGAGCGCGACGTCGGTGCTCGACGACGACCCCGGGCTGACGATCAGCGTCATCGTCGGCCAGGTGCGCTCGACGGCGATCGACCTGCTGCGCAGCGCGGGCCTCTCCAACGAGCAGGCGCGCAAGGCGCTGGACGAAGCGGTGGCGGGCGCTACGCGCTCAGCGCCCGCTTGATCGTGTCGGAGTAGAGCGCGACGCCGCGCGGGGTGAGGTGGACGCCGTCCCTGAAGAGGCCCGCGCCGCCGCCGCGGGCGCTCACCGCGTTCCAGTCCGCGAGCGTCGCGCCCTGCCACCCCTCGATCGCCGCGCGGACGCGCTCGTTGACCTCGTCCTGCCAGCGGCGCGGCACGCGCACGGTGACGAGCACGACGCGGTCCACGCCCTGCAGGACGTCGCGCAGCTGGCCGAGCTCGTTGCCCACGAGCGGGCCGTTGTTGCCCATCTGCACGACGACGCGCGCCGGGAGCCCACCGGAGGCGCGCAGCCGCCGCAGCTCGTCCACGATCGCGGTCGGCTGACGCGAGACCGCGGCGTCGACGCTCGTGCGCGGCCCGAGCGCGTGGATGAGGCCGTCGGCGGCGCCGAGCATTACGGAGTCGCCGATGGCCAGCGCCGGTCCCCGGCCCGCCGGAGCGCGCGCGGCGGCCGCCCGCTGCGCGGCGAGTGCGCCGGGGGCGGGCGTGCGGGCGACCGAGGCCAGCGCGGGGGCGGGGGCCGGCGCCGGCGCGGCGAACGTCCACACGAGCGCCGCGATGACGGCGGCCACGGCGCCGGCGAGGCCGAACCGCGCGCGCGGCTGAGCGGCCCGCAGGCGCTCGCGCAGGCGCGCGAGCGCCCCGCCGCGGCGGATCGGCTGCTCGACCCACGAGTACGAGGCCGAGGCGAGCGCGACGGTGAGGGCCGCCTCGCCGGCCACGAGCAGCGGCCCGCCGAACGGGACGTCGACGTGCGGTCGGGTCACGCAGAGCACCGGCCAGTGCCAGAGGTAGATGCCGTAGCTGCGCACGCCGAGCCAGCGCAGCGGCTCGACGCCGAGCGCCCGCCCGAGCCGCGCGGCCGGATGCACGAGCACGGCGATGACGACCGCCGAGGCGCCCGAGACGAGCAGGAAGCCGCCGCGGTAGAGCGATGGGTCGAAGCTCTGCACACGCCAGAAGGAGACGACCACGGCCACGAGCGCGAGCCCGCCGACGGCGTCGAGCACGAGCGACGCTCCCGCCCCGGTGCGCCTCGTGAGCTGGCCGGGGCGCCACGCGAAGCCGAGCAGGACGCCGACGATGAGCCCGATCGCCCGCGTGTCGGTGCCGTAGAACACGCGCGACGGATCGGCCCCGGGCGTGAAGAGGATCGCCATCAGCACAGTCGAGGCGACCGCGGTCAGCGCGACCGCGATGACGAGCCGGCGACGGCCGAGGAGCACGAGCCCGGCGACGAAGACCAGCGGCCACAGCAGGTAGAACTGCTCCTCGACGGCCAGCGACCAGAGGTGCTGGAGGACGGGCGGCCGGCCGAAGGCCTCGAAGTACGACTGGTGCCCGAGCACGAGGTGCCAGTTCATGACGTATGCGGCCGCCGCCAGCGAGTCGCCGCGCAGCCGCGCCAGGTCGTGGCGGAAGAAGAGGGCGCCGACGATGAGGCAGACGCCGAGCAGGACGAAAACGGCGGGCAGCAGCCGGCGCGCGCGGCGCAGCCAGAAGCGCCGGACGTCCACGCGCCCCGTCGCGTCCCACTCGGCCAGCAGCAGCGACGTAATGAGGAAGCCGCTGATGACGAGGAAGACGTCGACGCCGAGGAAGCCGCCCGGCATCCACGGAACGTCGGCGTGGTAGAGGAAGACGGCGCTGACGGCGACCGCTCGCAGGCCGTCGACCCCGGGCAGGTAGGGCAGTCTCGGCGCAAGCTTGAGCG
>DATNGY010000114.1:0-2180 GCA_035605735.1 Solirubrobacteraceae bacterium | reverse complement strand
GCCGCCGATGTAGAAGAGGTCATGGGCGTCGGGGTCCAGCGGTTCGGTCAGGCCGACGCCGGCAAGCTCGAAGCCGAGCCCGCGCCACCCGCAGCGGCGCTGCAGGAGCGCCAGGTTGCCGCGGTCGGCGTAGATGTTCATGAGGTCGGGGTAGAGCGCGCAGACGCGCAGCGCCGGCTCAGGCACGGGCGATCACCACCGTCGAGCCGATGTAGTCGTCGGTGGGCGGTATCCGCCGGGGAGCGAGCGGGGTCAGGCCCGCTGCGCGCAGCTCGTCCGAGAGCCGTGCGGAGTCGAGGTGGTCGAGCTCGACGACGTTCTGCTCGGCCTCGCGTTGCCCGTCGGGGTGGACGACCTCGCGGATGCGCTCGATGACGGCGCGGTCGCCGAGATCGCGCACCGCGACCGGCCGGCTCGCGAAGAGCGTGCCGTCGAGCTCGCGCAGATCCGGGAGCGGCGGCTCGCCGTCGTCGCCGTCGACGGCCTCGAGCGCGTCGGCGAGCGCCGCCGCGAGCACGCCGCCGGGGGCGAGCACGCCCTTCGCGCGCGCCACGAAGCGGGCGCGACCCTTCGCGCCTCCGAGGAGCTGCAGCGTCTGCATGGGCACGAGGACGAGCGCGAAGGCGCGGTCGAGCGCGAGCTCGCGCGCGTCGCAGCACACGGTCTCGACCGCGAGTCCCTCCGCCGCCGCCCGCTCGGCGAGCGCGGCGAGGAGCGGGCCGTCGCGATCGACGGCCACCACGTCGAACCCGCGCCGGGCGAGGTCGAGGGCGACGCGTCCGGTCCCGGCGCCGACGTCGAGGACGGGGCCGCCCTGGTCCGCCGCGAGCTCGCGCCACAGCGGGAGGTCGGCGACGTAGGCGCCGCACTCGAGGTCGTGCCAGAGGACGCCGTCGGCTCTCACGCTCCCTGCGGAACGCCGCGCCTGGTCCGCGGCGTCGTTGTGGGAGGACCCGCGGTGGGGTCTCACGCGAACGACCCCCGCACCGCGCCGCGCGCGACCAGCGTCTCGCGCAGCGCGAGCATCGCCGTGTAGGTCGGCAGCGCGAAGAGCCGCCCCGGCGCGGCGGCCGTCGCGCGGTCGAGCGCGCGGCCGAGATCGGGCTCGACGGCGATGCGCTCGACGGGCACGCCGGCGTACTTGAGACGCAGCGCCATCTCGGCGGCGCGCGTGCCGCTGCACGTCGCGCGCCGCAGGCGCGGGGCCAGGACCTCGAAGTCGGCGTCCCAGACCCAGCTCACGTCGCGCCCGTCGGCGACCTTGTCGTTGAGGACGGCGAGCACGTCGTGGTCGCCGGGCTCGAGCACGAGCGTGCGCAGCACCTCGTTTGCCCCGGCCGGGTTCTTGACGAGCAGGATCGAGAGCTCGCGGCCGGCGGCCCGGACCGTCTCGGCGCGTCCGAAGGCCGGCGCCGTGGCCTCGAGGCCGGCGACCACGGCGTCGAGGTCCGCCCCGAGCGCGAGCCCGAGCGCTGCGGCCCCGAGCGCGTTGTAGACGTTGTAGAGCCCGGGGAGCGCGAGCTCGACCGGGCGCGCGCCATGCGGCGTGTGCAGCGCGAAGCGGGCGCGGCGCACGCCGTCGAGCACGATCTCGCGCGCGGCGACGTGCGGCTCGGGGCGGCACGCGCCGCAGCGCTCGCAGTGGTAGCGCCCGAGGTGACCGAGGTAGACCGCGTCGTAGACGTACGGCGCTCCGCAGCGCCGGCAGTGCTTGGCGTCCGCCGCGTGCTGCATCGCGGCCAGCGCCATGCCGTCGTCCTCGACGCCGAACATGAGCGCGTCGTGGCGCCCGCGGCCGAGGTCGGCGACGGTGGGATCGTCGGCGTTGAGGACGAGCCGCGCGCGCGTGGCGGCTGTGACGGCGGCCCAGCGGTCGGCGATCGTGTCGATCTCGCCGTAACGGTCGAGCTGGTCGCGGAAGAGGTTGCCGAGCAGCATCGCGCGCGGGTCGAGCTCCTCGACGACGGCGCCGAGCCAGAACTCGTCGACCTCGAAGAGCCCGAGGTCGCCGTCGAGCTCGCGGCCGCCGCGGCGCGCCGCCCCGGCCAGCGCGGCGGCGACGCCGCCCGCCATGTTCGCCCCGGCGCGGTTGTGGACGAGCGTCGCGCCGGTGCGCCGCATGATCGCCGAGACCATCGCCGCGGTCGTCGTCTTGCCGTTCGTGGCGGAGATGACCACCG
>DATNGY010000113.1:0-3151 GCA_035605735.1 Solirubrobacteraceae bacterium | reverse complement strand
TGTGCAGACGAGGAGGTGCAGGCCGAACTTGCGCCCCTCGGCCGCGATCGCGATCGCGTCGCGGGTCGCGCGCGCGACGAGCGGGTCCTCGGCCACGCCGGGGCAGACGTTGTGCGCCTCGTCGATGACGACGAGCGTCGGACGGCGCTCGGCGCGCCGGCGCCAGAGCTCGGCCAGGACGCCGGCGGCGACGATCGCCTGCTCCTCGCGCGAGGACAGCGAGCCGAGACCGACGACGAGCATCCGCGCCTCGCCTCCGGCGAGCGCGGCGATCACCGAGCCGCCGCGGTCGCGGGCCCAGACGCCGAGGTCGCCGATGCCGAGGTTCTCCGCGCGCAGGCGCAGGGCGCGGGCGCCGGGGGCCGGGGACGCGGCGAGGGCGTCGAGGTCCACCGGGCGTTCGGCATCGACGATCGCCGCGAGCTCGGCGTACTCCTCGCGGTCGCCGACCGGGTCCAGGCGCAGGAGCGCGGCCTGCGCGGCGGGCTCGAGCTCGCCGAGGCGCAGCCGCAGGCCGTCGCCGCTGCGAACGTCGATCCGCGCGGCCAGCGCGGCGTAGCGCGCCGCGGCCTCGGGGTCGGCGTCAGGCCGCAGGGCGCCCATCCGCGCGTAGTCGGAGTTCGGGTCCAGGACGACGATCCGCAAGTTGGTCTCGAGCAGGAGCTGCTCGAGCAGGAGCCCGGTCGCGTACGTCTTGCCCGAGCCCGACTGCCCGCAGAGGAACGTGTGCCGCCCGAAGCCGGAAGCGTCGAGCGCGAACGGGACGCCGCCCGCGAGCGGCAGCTCCCCGGCCGCCAGGCGCCCGCCGCGCGGGGCGACGCCCTGCAGCCAGTCGGCGACGTCCGCGGGCTCGGCCGGCGCGAGCGCTGCGTCGACGAACGGGCCCGCGCCGGCGAGGACGACGCCCTCGCCGCGGGCCAGCCGGAACGTGACCCCGGTGCGGGCGAGGCCGCCGCCGTCGGCGAGCGGGAGATCGACCTCCGGGCCGTCGACGTCCTCGATGCGCAGGCCCGTGACCTGCCCGAGGCGCGCGTCGTCGCCCGCGCCGAGTCCCACGTAGCCGCCGAGGCGCACGGGGAGCTCGCGCACGGGCGCCTGCAGGGCGAAGCGCCGTCCGTCGAGCGACGTGGCGAGCGGGAGGACGGAATCCTCGAGCTGGCGGCGCAGCGAGCGGAAGGCGTCGATCCCGCGCGTCGCCGACGTCATTGGCCCACCGCGAGCGGCCGCGGCGCCGGCTCGTCGGAGTAGGCGGCGTGGCCGAGATCGGCGAGCCAGCCCCGCAGGACCCGGTGCACGTGCTCGGCGCCGACGAACGGCTCCGCCGGCCAGCGCCAGTCGGAGGGCGCGAGCAGGAACGGATGCGCCTGCCCGCCGCCGAGCCCGCCGTGGGAGCCCACGAGCTCCTCGAAGGCGGCGACCTCCTCGGTGTCAGGCCACCACGCCGAGTTGACGAGCAGGTCGGGGCAGTGCGGGAAGCCGTCGGTCCGGCGCAGGTGAGCGGCCGCGTTGTGCCCGAACGGGACGAGCGGGTCCTCCCCGGCGACGCGGCCGTCGGCGAGGCGGTGCTCGCCGCGCGGCCCGAGGACGAGCGCGCCGTCGCGCTCGGAGCGCACGAGCACCAGCCCGATGCCGGGGTGGGCGCGCAGCGCCTCCAGCAGCCGCGGGTAGCGCTCGTCGAGCGTCTCGCGGGTGACGCGGCCGGGCAGCCGCGGGAACGAGATCAGCCCGAGGCAGCCCGAGGCCATGACGCTGATCTCGGGGAGATCCTCGCCCGAGCGCTCCGCGAGCTCGAGGCGGTCCTTCGTCGTGCGCGCCAGGGTGCGTCCCGCGGCGGTGTCGGCCCGCGAGGCCTCGGTCACGGCGGCGCGCAGGCGGCCCAGCGCCTCGTCCTCGCCCGACGCCTCGGCCGCGACCGCGCCGGTCCCGCACGCGTGCGACACGAGCTCCTCGAGCGTGAGGCCGTAGCGCTGGAGGAACGTCGCACCCTGGCTCTGGCCGTGGTCGGAGAGCACGACGATCTCGTACGGCCGCCGCGCGCGCGCCGCGGCGGCGGCGATGCGCGCGATCTCGAGGTCGACGATGCGCAGGACGGCGAGCGTGTCCGGGCGCTCGACGCCCGAGTGGTGCGCGACCTCGTCGTAGGCCAGGAACGTGGTGTAGAGGACGGGCCGGCCGGCGTGGACGTCGCCGAGCACGGCGGCGACCTGGAGGTCGCGCTGCACCACGACGGCCCACGCGCGCACGAGCGCGTAGCGCAGGCCGCGGCGGATGCGCGGCTGGACGTCGCGCCGGCGCTGCTCGGCGGCGGCACGGAGCTCGCGCGCGACGTCCGCGAGCGAGAGCAGCAGCGTGCGCGCGACGTTGTACGGGCTCGCGAAGTAGGTGAAGTAGTCGCGCCCGATCCGGCCGCGACGCACGTCGAGGACCGTGCTCATGGTCAGCAGCGAGTGCGGCGCGTCGCCGGAGAGGATGTTCGCCCGGCTCGCGCCGTCCTCGTGGAGCAGGCCGCGCCCGTTCGAGATCCGCCGCTCGAGCTCGGCGGCGTCGCGCGGGTGGTTGGTCACGATCGGCGCGTCGCGATCCTTCTCCCACCAGCGGAAGGCCGGCATGTCGTCGTTGCTGCCGTGCAGGAGGCCGGCCTGGCAGGCGCCCGTCTGTGAGGAGAGATCGGTCTCCCAGCTCACGAGGTGGTGGCTGCCGTCGCGCACCCACCGCGCGAGCGTCGGCGCGTTGCCGTCGCGCAGCGCGCGGCGCAGGACCTCGTGCGCGAGCCCGTCGATCTCGAGGAAGAGCACGCCGGGGACGTCGCCGCCCCCGGCCGCGGCGCCGAGCGCCGCGCGGCGCGTGCGATGGCGGTCGATGCGCGTGTCGTCGTCGATCGAGAGGATCGCGTCGGCGGTCGTCCGCGCCGCCGTGATCCCGAGGACGGTGACGACCGCCTCGAAGAGCCCGTCGATCGTGAAGCCCGGCAGGACGGCGGCGACGAGGAGCAGGATCGCCCCGTTCAGCGCGAGCGCCCCCAGCCCGAGCGTGAGCACCGTGAGCGGGAGCGCGAAGCGGATGACGAGCGGCCACAGCAGCGTGTTGAGCGCGAAGGTCATGACCACGGCCGCGACTGCGGTGCCCGCGTCGCGCACGTGCAGGCCGGGGA
>DATNGY010000112.1:0-8516 GCA_035605735.1 Solirubrobacteraceae bacterium | reverse complement strand
CGCCTGGTCATCGTCTGCAACCCCAACAACCCGACCTCCACCGCGCTCCCGCTCCCCGCGATCGCCGCCTTCGTCGAGCGCGTGCCGCGCCACGTCGCGGTCATCCTCGACGAGGCCTACTGCGAGTTCTCGACGCTCGAGGACCCCGACGCCTCGCTCGACCTCCTCGCCGACCACCCCAACCTCGTCCTCCTGCGCACGTTCTCGAAGGCCTACGGCCTGTGCGGCCTGCGCGTCGGCTTCGGGCTCTGCGGGTCCGAGGACTTCGTGACCGCCGTCAACCAGGTCCGCCAGCCGTTCTTCTGCAACGCGGTCGCCCAGGCGGCCGCGGTCGAGGCGCTGCGCCACCAGGACGCGGTGACCGAGCGCGTCGAGCGAGCCGTCGTGGCCCGCATCGAGCTCGAGGAGGGCCTGCGCGAGCTCGGCATCGAGCCGGCCGAGTCGCAGGCCAACTTCTGCTGGTTCCAGCTGCCCACGCCCGCGGAAGAGGATCCCTCCGAGCACGAGTCGCGGGTCGTCCGCGGCCTCGGCGAGCGCGGAGTCGTCGTCCGCGAGGGCACGGCGCTCGGCCAGCCCGGCGCTCTGCGCGTCACCTACGGCACGCCCGAGCAGAACGCGCGCTTCCTGCGCGAGCTCGGCGCGCTGCTGTGAGCCCTAGCCAGCGCCGCCCGCGTCTGCCAACATCCGCCGCCAGGCATGGCCCCGAGCCCCGACAGCCCCGCCGTCCGCACCGCGCTGTCCGGCTACGCCTACGCCTATTCCACCGCCTGGCGATTTAGCTAGGCGCTCGGCCGCCCGCGCGACGCGGGCGCCCATCACGGCCCCGCGGCCGAGCGCCGATCCGGCAGCACCCTCGTACTGTTCCCTAGGCGGATCCCCCGAAAGGCACTCGAAGACCATGATGATCGTGATGAAGCCGACGGCCACCGAGGACGAGGTGGCGGCCGTCATCGACCGGATCGAGTCGGTCGGCGCGCGGGCGCACCCGAGCCGGGGCGAGGAGGTGACGGTCATCGGCGCGATCGGCGATCTCGAGCACATCACCCGCCTCGACCTCGAGGGCGCCGACGGCGTCGATCGCGTCGTCCCGATCCTCAAGCCCTACAAGCTCGCCTCGGCGCAGCTCAGGCACGGCGAGCGGACGGTCCTCGACATCGGGGGCCGGAGGATCGGCGGCGAGCACTTCGCGCTCATCGCCGGCCCGTGCACCGTCGAGTCGCGCGACCAGACGCTCACGACCGCGCACGTCGTCGCCGCCGCCGGGGCGTCGATGTTCCGCGGCGGGGCGTACAAGCCGCGCACGAGCCCGTACGCGTTCCAGGGGCTCGGGCAGGAGGGCCTGCGGCTGCTCGCCGAGGCCAAGGCCGAGACGGGCCTGCCCGTCGTCACCGAGCTCATGGACGCGCGCGACCTCGAGCCGGTCCTCGGGGTCGCCGACGTGATCCAGGTCGGCGCGCGCAACATGCAGAACTACCCGCTGCTGGCGGAGATCGGGCGCGCCGGGCGCCCCGCGCTGCTCAAGCGCGGTCTCAGCTCGACGCTCGAGGAGCTGCTCATGGCCGCCGAGTACATCCTCAAGGAGGGCAACGAGGCGGTCATCCTCTGCGAGCGCGGCATCCGGACCTTCGAGACCGCCTACCGCTTCACGCTCGACCTCACCGCGGTCCCGGTCCTCAGGGAGCTGAGCCATCTCCCGGTCGTCGTCGATCCCAGCCACGCCGCCGGCCGCCGCGACCTCGTCGAGCCCCTCAGCCTGGCCGCGGCCGCGGCGGGCGCCGACGGGATCATCGTCGAGGTCCACCCCGCCCCTGAGGAGGCGATCTGCGACGGGCCGCAGGCGCTGCGCACCGAGGGCTTCGCGGCGTACGCGCAGCGCGTCGAGGCGGCCGCCGGCGTCGCCGGCAAGCTCGCCTTCACGGCCGCCGCCGCTTGAGGCTGGCGGTCGTCGGCGTCGGGCTCATCGGCGGGTCCGTCGGCCTCGCCGCCCGACGCCGCCTCGGCGCCGAGGTCCACGGAGTCGACCCCGACGCGGGGCGCGCGCTCGCGGCCGGAGCGATAGACGCGGCGCACGATGACCTCGCCGGCGCCGTCGAGGGAGCCGACGCGGCGTTCGTGGCCGTCCCCCTCGACGCGGTTCCCGCCACGGTCGCGGCCGTGCTGGCGGTGGCCGGCGACAGCTGCGTGGTCACCGACGTCGGCTCGACGAAGCGCACCGTCGTCGACGCCGTCGATGACCCGCGCTTCGTCGGCGGGCACCCGCTCGCGGGCTCGGAGGCGCACGGGGTCGAGCACGCGCGGGCGGACCTCTTCGACGGCGCGACGTGGTACGTCACGCCGACCGCGGGGACGAGCGGCGTCCTGCTCGAGCGCCTGCACCGGCTCCTCGTCGCCCTCGGCGCCCGGCCCGCGGCGCTCGACGCCGGCGCCCACGACCACGTCATGGCCGCCGTCTCGCACCTCCCGCACGTCCTCGCGAACGTCCTCGTGGCCCAGGCCGCCGGCGCGCTCGGCGGCGAGACGCCGCCCGCCACCGGCCCCAGCTTCCGCGACGCGACCCGGGTCGCCGGCGCGCACCCGGCCCTCTGGGCGCAGATCTACCGCTCCAACGCCGCCGCGCTCGCGGCCGAGCTCGACGCCGTCCTCGACCGCCTCGGCGCCGTGCGCGAAGCGCTGCGCGCCGGCGACGACCTCGAGCCCTGGCAGGCGGAAGCCGCCGCGGAGCGGCGCGCGCTGCTCGAGGCCGGCCTCGTCGGCGGCCCGGTGCAGGCGCTGCGCGTCGCGGTCCCCAACCGCCCCGGCGTGATCGCGGAGATCGCGCTCGCGCTCGGGCGCGAGGGCATCAACATCTCGGACATGGCGCTGAGCCCGTCGCCGGACGGCTCGCGGGGCGAGATGACGCTCTGGGTCGCCGAGGCCCGCGCCCCCCGCGCCGGCGCGCTCGTCGCCGAGCTCGGGTTCGTGGTCACGCCACTCGTGCGATCGCCCCCAGAGGGGGGCGAACCGGCATGATCGTGCGGGTCGAGCCGGCGGCGCGCCTGCGCGGCGCGATCGCGCCGCCGCCGGACAAGTCGATCTCCCACCGCGCCGCGATCCTCGCCGCGATGGCCGACACGCCGGTGCGCGTCCGCGGCTTCCTCGACGCGGCCGACACGAACGCGACGCTGGCCGCGGTCCGGGCGCTCGGCGCGCTCGTCGAGGTCGGACCGGACGAGGTCATCGTCCGCGGCGGGGGCCTGCGCGAGGCCCGCGAGCCCGACGGCCCGATCGACGTGGGCAACGCCGGGACGCTCATGCGCCTGCTGCCCGGGTGGCTCGCGGGGCAGCCCGGGCGCGCGTTCACGCTCGACGGCGACGCCTCGATCCGCCGCCGGCCCGTCGACCGCATCGCCGAGCCGCTCGGGCGCATGGGCGCCACGCTGCGTGCGACCGGCGGGCGCTACGCCCCGTTCACGGTGACCGGCGCGTCGCTGCGCGCGATCGCCTACGAGCTCCCCGTCGCGAGCGCGCAGGTCAAGTCGTGCGTCCTGCTCGCCGCGCTCCTCGCCGACGGGGCGACGGCGGTGACCGAGCCCGGACCGAGCCGCGACCACACCGAGCGCATGCTCGCCCGCGCCGGCGTGCCCGTACGCCGCGCCGGGCGCGAGGTCACGATCGCCGGCGGCGACGAGCTCACGCTCGAGGACCTCGCGGTCCCGGGCGATCCGTCGAGCGCGGCATTCGCCGTCGCCGCCGCGGTCCTCGTCGCGGGCTCGCGCGTCACGGTCCGCGCCACCGGAACGAACTGGACGCGCAGCGGGTTCGTGCGCATCGCCCGGCGCATGGGCGCCGTCGTCGTCGGCGAGCTCGAGGACGATCCCGGCGACCAGGTGCCGCTCGTCGAGCCGGTCGGCGACCTCGAGGTCGCCGGCGGCCCGCTCCAGGCCACGGCGGTGGGCGCCGCGGAGGTCCCGCTGGCGATCGACGAGCTGCCGCTCGTCGCGCTGCTCGGGTGCTTCGCCGAGGGCGAGACGGTGGTGGCTGGCGCCGCCGAGCTGCGCGTGAAGGAGTCCGACCGCATCGCGGGGGTCGTGGAGGGGCTGCGCGGGCTCGGGGCGGCGATCGAGGCGACGCCGGACGGCTTCGTCGTGCGCGGCGGCAATGGGCTGCGCGGAGGCGCCATCGACGCGCGCGGCGACCACCGGCTGGCCATGCTGGGCGCCGTCGCCGGCCTCGCCTCGCGCGAGGGCGTCGAGGTTCGCGGGATGGAGGCCGCCGCGGTCTCGTATCCTCGGTTCCTGTACGACATGGCCGGCCTAACCTCTCACTGATGGCCGACACGCGGCCGACCCCGAGAACCGGCACCGACCGCCCCGCGCCGCGCGAGGGCGACGGCGGGCGCCCGGGCTGGAAGGTCCAGCCGTCCTCCGACGGCCGCGGCGCGCCCGAGCCCGACAAGCCGCCGATGCTGCCGCGCCAGCGGCGCGGCATGTTCCTGGCGATCCTGGCGGCGCTGCTCGCCTTCAACCTGCTGCTGGCCCTGATCACCGGCAACCCCGCCCAGCGCACGCGCGTGCCCTACGAGCCGTTCTTCTTCGACCAGGTCCGCGCGGGCAACGTCAAGGAGATCTCCTCGCGCGACCAGTCGATCGAGGGCAAGCTCAAGAAGGAGGCCACGTACACCCCGCCCGGCGGGAAGGGCGAGAAGGTCACGAAGTTCAAGACCGAGGTGCCGGCCTTCGTCGACACGACCGAGCTCACGAAGCTGCTGGACTCGCAGAACACGGTGGTCAACGCCGAGCCTCCGGACACCGGGCGCTCGGTGATCGGGACGATCCTGCTCGGCTTCGGGCCCACGATCCTGCTCGTCGCGCTCTTCGTCTGGTTCGCGCGCCGCCAGGCCGCAGGGGGCGTGCTCGGCGGCTTCGGCTCCTCGCGCGCGCGGCGGGTCACGCCGGGAGCGGATGAGCGCGTCACGTTCGAGGACGTCGCGGGCATCGACGAGGCCGAGAACGAGCTCGTCGAGATCGTCGACTTCCTCAAGAACCCCGACCGCTACAGCCGCCTCGGAGCCCGGATCCCGCGCGGCGTGCTGCTCTACGGGCCGCCCGGCACCGGCAAGACGCTGCTCGCACGCGCCGTCGCGGGCGAGGCCAACGCCGCCTTCTTCTCGATTTCGCCCTCGGAGTTCGTCGAGGCGATCGTCGGCGTCGGCGCCTCGCGCGTGCGCGACCTCTTCAAGCAGGCCAAGGAGGCTGCGCCGGCCATCGTCTTCATCGACGAGCTCGACGCGATCGGGCGCTCGCGCTCGGGCAACGTGAGCGGCCTGAGCGGCGGCAACGACGAGCGCGAGCAGACGCTCAACCAGATCCTGACCGAGATGGACGGCTTCGAGCCGGGCACGAACGTCATCGTCCTCGCCGCGACGAACCGCCCCGAGATCCTCGACCCGGCGCTTCTGCGCCCCGGGCGCTTCGACCGGCGGATCGCGGTCCAGCCACCCGACAAGACCGGCCGCGAGGAGATCCTCAAGATCCACACGCGCTCGGTGCCGCTCGACCCGTCCGTCGACCTCGGCGCGGTCGCCGCGTCGACGCCGGGGATGACCGGGGCCGACCTCGCGCTGCTCGTCAACGAGGCCGCGCTCTTCGCCGCCCGCCGCGACCACGACCGCGTCCAGCAGGCCGACTTCGCCGACGCGGTCGAGAAGATCATCCTCGGCGCCGAGCGCCAGATCGTCATGAGCGACGCCGACCGCGAGCGCACGGCCTACCACGAGTCCGGCCACGCGCTCGTCGGCATGCTCACGCCCGGCGCCGATCCCGTGCGCAAGATCTCGATCATCCCCCGCGGCCAGGCCCTCGGCGTGACGCTGGCGACGCCCGAGGCCGACCGCTACGGCTACGAGCGCAACGAGCTGATCGGGCGGATCAAGGTCGCGCTCGGCGGCCGCGCGGCCGAGAAGGTCGTCTACGCGCAGCTGACGACCGGCGCGGAGTCCGACATCCAGCAGCTCACGCAGATCGCCCGGGGCATGGTCGGGCGCTGGGGCATGAGCGACGCGATCGGCCCGATCGCGGTGACCGACGGGCGCATGGGCGGCCCGTTCCTGCCCGGCGTCGACGAGGTCTCCGAGAACACGCAGCACCTGATCGACGAGGAGGTGCGGCGCATCGTCGACGACGCCGAGCACGACGTCGTGCTGCTGCTCGAGCGCGAGCGCGCGCGCCTCGACGCGCTGGCCCGCGCCCTCGTCGAGCGCGAGACGCTCGACCAGCCCGCGGCCTACGAGATCGCCGGCGTCCCGCTGCCCGAAACCGAGACCGCCCCCGCGTAGTCGCCGAGGCCGCGCTCCTCGTCGCGCCGCAGCCGCGCGCCGACGAAGAGCGCCACGCAGACGATGGCGGGAACGACGGCGGCCAGCACGAGCGTCTCGGTGACGCCGATCGCGTTCGAGACCGGGCCCGTCAGCGCGAAGCTGACCGGGGTCAGGCCGATGGAGACGAACCAGTCGACGCTGTGCACGCGCCCGCGCAGCTCGCGGGGCACGCGCGTGGTCATGAGGACGCCCCACACGACCATGCCGGCCGTCATGCAGGCGCCGTAGACGACGGCGGCGGCCGCGAGCTGCCAGACCGCCGTGCCGAACGCATAGCCGAGGAAGGGCAGCGTCCCGATCGCCCACGTGACGTACATGAACGTCAGGTAGCGCCGCGGGACGCCGCGCTGGCTCAACCACAGCGACACGAGCACCGACCCCGCGCCGGCGGCGGCCAGGACGGCGCCGTAGCCGCCCGCGCCGGCGCCGAGGTCGTTGCGCACGACGTAGGGGAGGAGCACCTCGAGCGGGCCGAGGAAGAAGAGCAGCCCGACGCTGGCGGCGATGAGCGTCGCCCACAGCCACGGCTCGTGGCGCACGAACGTCAGGCCCTCGCGCAGGTCGCGTCGCGCGGAGCGCGCCCGCTCCTGCGGGCGCACGCGCACGCGCATCGTCGCGACGCAGAGCGCGCTCGCCCCGAAGGTGGCCGCGTCGACGAGGAAGGCCGTGCCGGCGCCGACGGCGGCGACGACGAAGCCGCCCAGCGCCGGGCCGATGAGCCGCTCGGCGGCCTGGCGCACGAGCTGGTCGAGCGCGTTGGCCTGGACGAGGTGCTCGGGATGCACGACGTCGGGGATGAGCGCCCCGAAGGCCGGTCCGAAGAACGCCTCGCCGACGCCGATGAACGCGGCGAGCGCGACGAGGTGCCAGACCTCGAGCACGCCGGTCAGCGACAGCACGCCCATGCCGACGAGCGCCGCCGCCCGCACGAGGTCGGCGCCGATGAGCACGTACCGGCGGTCCGTGCGATCGCTGACGATGCCCCCGGTCAGAAGGAACGCCACCATCCCGAGCGTCCACGCCGTGCCGACGAGCGAGAGGGCGACGGGGTCGTTGTCGAGGTCGTAGACCTGCCAGGCCACCGCGACGAGGTAGATGCCGTCGCCGAGGAGCGAGACGGTCATCCCCGTCCAGAGCAGCGCGAAGTCGCGCTCGCGAAGCGGCCGCAGGAGCTTCACCGCTCTATCGTGGCAGCCGCCATGCTGGTCGCCATCGACGGTCCCGCGGGGGCCGGCAAGTCGACCGTCGCCCGCGCGGTAGCGGACGCCCTCGGCTTCGGTTACCTCGACTCGGGCGCGATGTACCGCGCGGTCGCGCTCGCGGGCGACCGCGACCCGGCGACGCTCGAGATCGGCTTCGACGGCGAGCGCGTCCTCCTCGACGGCGACGACGTGACCGCGGCGATCCGCGCCCCCGAGATCGCCCAGGCGGCCTCGATGCGCGCGCGCGACCCGGCGGTGCGCGCCGCGATGCTCGAGCGCCAGCGCGCGCTGCTGAGGGATGGCGACTGGGTCGCCGAGGGTCGCGACATCGGCACGGTCGTCGCGCCCGGCGCCGAGCTCAAGGTCTGGCTCACGGCCTCGCTGCCCGAGCGCGCGCGCCGCCGCGGGCTCGAGGTCGCCGAGGTCGCGGAGCGCGACGAGCGCGACGCCGCGCGCGCGCACTCGCCGATGGTCGCGGCCGACGACGCGGTCGTCCTCGACACGACCGGGCTCTCGATCGACGAGGTCGTCGCGCGCATCGTCGGCCTCGTGGGGGCACGAGCCGGCGGTTAGACTGATTGGTATGACTTACCGCGTCGGTCCGAAGGGACAGGTCGTGCTGCCCAAGGCGATCCGCGAGCGGCTCGGCATCGAGCCCGGCGACGAGGTCGTGGTCGAACAGGAGGACGACCACATCGAGATCCGGCGCGCCGGCACGCCGGTCGAGTTGCTGGGGCTGCTGGCCGACGGGGCGTCGACCGACGACCTCCTCGCCGCACGCCGTGAGGATCGGGAGCTCGAAGAGGCGAAGCTCCGTGGCCGTCATCCTTGACGCGTTCGCCGTCATCGCGCTTCTGAACCACGAAGCCGCCGGCCCGCGCGTCCGCGCCCGCGTCGAGGCGGGCGAGTCGGCGATGTGCTCGGTCAACCTCGGCGAGGTGCTGTACGTCGAGGCGGAG
>DATNGY010000111.1:0-12976 GCA_035605735.1 Solirubrobacteraceae bacterium | reverse complement strand
GGTGAGGTCGCCGTCGGCGGCGGCGCGGGCGATCGCCGCCGTGTCGCGGCCGGGCGGGTCGAGCGGCGCCAGGCCGGGCCCGGCGTGCGGGAGGACGCCGGCCTCGGCGAGGCCGCGCCCGTTCGTGCCGGAGGGCACGCCGATCAGGCCGGCGCCGTCGCGGCCGGCGAGGCCGAGCGCGGCGGCGAGGCTGAGCAGCGCGCGCGCCGTCTGGCCGGCGCGCTGGCCCGAGACGAGGCGCTCGCCGTAGAGGACGACGATGTCGCCGGGATCGGATCCGCCCGCCCGCCCGAGGAGGTCGGCGAGCGCCTGGACGTCGCCGGGATCGGCGCCTGCGGCCTCCGCGAGGCGGGCCGCGTGCTCGCTCGAGCCGGGCTGGAGCGCCGCGGCGAGCGCGAGCAGGAACGCCTCGCCACCCTCGGGGGCGAAGCGCGCGCTCAGCCGCGCGTTGGGGTCGAGCGTCGACGGCCGGCTCGTCGCCACGGCGAGCTGCACCCCGCGCCGGCGCACGCCCTTGCGGATCCGCAGGTCGACGATCGGCATGTCGTCCACGGGCTCGGCGTCGAGGACGAGGACCGCGTGGGCGAACTCGAGGTCGGGCACGGTGGCCTGGAGCGCCGGCGCGTGCAGCGCGCGCAGCTCGGCGAGCGGTAGGCCGCCGCCCGCACGCGAGTCGACGTCGCGCGACTCGAGCCCCTCGCGCACGAGGCGCGAGAGCAGCAGGCCCTCCTCGTTCGTCGTCTCGCCGCCCACGATCGCACCGACGCGGCCCCTCGCGCGGCCGAGCGCGGCGGCGGCCTCGTCGAGCGCGCGCTCCCACGAGACCTGGCGCAGCTCGCCCCCGTCGCGGATCATCGGCCGCGTGACGCGCTCGTCGACGTGGATCGCCTGATAGGCGAAGCGGCCCTTGTCGCAGAGCCAGCCGTCGTCGACGTCCTCGTGGTCGCGCGCGCTGACGCGCAAGACGCGCTCGTCGCGGACGGTGAACGAAACGTTGCACTGCGCGGGGCACAGCGTGCAGACCGAGCCCGAGGACTCGATGTCCCACGGGCGCGCGCGGAAGCGGTAGGGCTGCGAGGTGAGCGCACCGACGGGGCAGAGCTCGACGATGTTGCCGCTGAACGGCGCGACGTACGGGTGGCCGGCGAACGTCGAGACGTAGCTCCCCGCGCCCCGCCCCTGGAGCACGAGCTGGTAGTCCTCGGCGATCTCCTGGCTGAAGCGGACGCAGCGGTAGCAGAGGATGCAGCGCTCGCGGTCGATGGCCACGAGCGGGCTCAGGGCCAGCGGCTTCTCGAAGTGGCGCTTGGGCTCGATGAAGCGCGACCGCCCGCCGCCCCAGCCGAACGAGATGTCCTGCAGCGGGCACTCGCCGCCCTTGTCGCAGACCGGGCAGTCGAGCGGGTGGTTGATGAGCAGGAACTCGACGACCGCCTCCTGGGCGTGCCTGACGCGGTCGGTCTGCGTGTGGACGACCATCCCGTCCTTGACCGGGGTCGAGCAGCCCGTCTGGAGCTTCGCGATCCCCTCGACCTCGACGAGGCACATGCGGCAGGCGCCGACCGGCGCGCCGAGCTTGGGCTCGTAGCAGAAGACGGGGATCTCGACGTCGCCGTGCTTGGCGGCGTCGACGAGCATCGTGTTCTCGGTCGCCGTGACGTCACGACCATCGATCGTGAAGGTCACCTGGCGCTGCTCGGGGCGCGGCATGCGGTGGCGGTCCTAGGCGACCGCGCCCTGGATGATCGCCTCGGGCGGCGCCTCGTCGGTCGTGGCGAGCTCGTTGCGCGCGCGCGCCGCCTCGATGTGCGCCTCGAACTCGTCGCGGAACTTCTCGACCATCGAGCCGATCGGCATCGCCATCGAGTCGCCGAGGACGCAGAGGCAGTTGCCGATGATCTGCTCCTGGACGGAGGCCATGATGTCGAGGTCCATCGGCGTCGCCTCGCCGTCGTCGATGCGCTCGAGCATCTTCACGGTCCAGTTGGTCCCCTCGCGGCACGGCGTGCACTTGCCGCACGACTCGTGGCGGTAGAACTCCGCGGTCTTCAGCGCGACGTCGACGATGGAGTGGGCATCGTCGACGACGATGATCGAGCCCGACCCGAGCATCGAGCCGGCCTTGGCCATCGTGTCGAAGTCGTAGGAGAGGTCGAGGTCGTCCTTGGTGAGGATCGGCGAGCTCGAGCCGCCCGGGAACCAGAACTTGACCTCGCGGCCCTCGGGCGGCCCGCCCGCGAGGCCGTAGATGATGTCGCGCGACGAGATCCCGAGCTCGATCTCGAAGTTGCCCGGCCGGCGCACGTTGCCCGAGACCGAGACGACCTTCGTGCCCGTTGAGTTCTGGACGCCGAGCTCGGCGTAGCGCTCGCCGCCCATCGCGATGATCGTCGGCACGGTCGAGAGCGTCTCGACGTTGTTGATGAGCGTCGGGCCCTGGAACAGGCCCTGCACGGCCGGGAACGGCGGCTTGAGGCGCGGGTTGCCGCGCTTGCCCTCGAGCGAGTCGAGCAGTGCGGTCTCCTCGCCGCAGATGTAGGCGCCGGCGCCGCGGTGGACCCAGAGGTTCATCGAGTGGTCCGAGCCGAGGATGCTGTCGCCGATGTAGCCCGCGGCCTTGGCCTCCTCGACCGCGCGCTCCAGCCGCGTCGCCGGGAGGTCGTACTCGCCCCGGATGTAGATGTAGGCGAGGTTCGCCGAGATCGTGTAGGCCGCGATGACCATGCCCTCGATGAGCATGTGCGGGCTCTTGAGCATGAGGTCCCGGTCCTTTAACGTCCCGGGCTCGGACTCGTCGGCGTTGCAGACGAGGTACTTGTCCATCGTCCCCTTGGGCAGGAACGAGGCCTTCTTGCCCATCGCGAAGCCCGCGCCGCCGCGGCCGCGGATGGCGGAGGCCTCGAGCTCGTGGAGGACCTCCTCGCGGCTCATGGCCAGCGCCTTACGCAGGGCCTGGTAGCCGCCGTGGCGCTCGTAGACCTCGAGCGTGTCGAGGCCGGGCTCGTCGATGTCCTTGAAGAGCAGGAGGTCGGTCACGAGATGACGGGCGGGTCGAGGGCCTTGCGCCGCGAGAGCTGGCGGTCGGGGAGCGGCTCCTCCCCGCGGCGGACCGCCTCGACGACCGCGGGGACCTCGTCGACCGCGATCGGGCCGACGTAGCTGCCGTCGATCGAGGCCATCGGCGCCATGTCGCAGGCGCCGAGGCACTCGAACGAGCGCAGGTTGAACTCGGCGTCGTCGCCGACGTGCTCCTGGAAGGCGGCGAACAGGTCGTCGGCGCCGCACAGCGAGCACGAGATGTTCGTGCAGACGAAGACCTGGTGCGTGCCGACCGGCTCGGTGAAGAGCATGTCGTAGAACGTCGCCACGGCCGCCAAGTACCCAGGAGTGACCCTCATGACTGCGGCCGCCTGCTCGATGCCCTCAGGCGAGCACCAGCCGTGGTGCAACTGGACCGCGTGCAGCGCGGGGATCGCGGCCGAGTGCCGGTCCGGGTAGCGGCTCATATAGTCCTCGATCGTCGCCCGCAGCTGCTCGGGCACCGGCGTCGTCGCGGGGTCGGGCATCGGCGCCGGGTCCTTCGTCAGGTCGGCCGCCTCGTCCCAGCCCGGAACGCGCGAGCCGTGGGCGAAGCGCGGGACCCGCGAGGGGTCGATGGCGCTCACCGGTCGATCCCCCCGACGATCGGGTCGAGGCAGGCGAGCGTCGCGATGAGGTCCGCGATGTACGCGTTCTCGACCATCGGGCCGAAGGCCTGGAGGTTGACGAAGCTCGGGTCGCGCACGTGCACGCGCGCGGGCTTGCTCGAGCCGTCGGAGCGCACGAAGCACGCGAGCTCGCCGCGGGGGCCCTCGATCGGGTAGTAGACCTCCCCGGGCGGCACGCGAAAGCCCTCGGTCACGAGCTTGAAGTGGTGGATCAGCGCCTCCATCGAGGTCGCGAGCTCGTAGCGCGGGGGCAGGGCGACCTTGCGGTCGTCGGTGATGTACGAGCCCTCGGGCAGCCCGTCGAGCGCCTGCTCGATGATCTTCAAGGACTCCTCGATCTCGGCGACGCGCACGAAGAAGCGGTCGTAGTTGTCGCCGAGCGTCCCGATCGGGATCTTGAAGTCGAAGTCCTCGTAGGAGGAGTAGGGCATCGCCTTGCGCAGGTCCCACGGATTGCCCGCGGCCCGCAGCAGCGGGCCGGTCACCCCGAGCTCGAGCAGCCGATCGGCGGACAGCGGGCAGACGTTGCGCAGCCGGTTGAGCACGATCTCGTTCTTGGCCAGGAGGTCGCGGTACTGGGCCACGCGGTCGGGCATCTCGGCGCAGAACGCGCGGCACTTCTCGACCCAGCCGGACGGGAGGTCCTCGAAGACGCCGCCGACCTGGATGTAGCGCGTGTGCATGCGCTGGCCGGAGGAGTACTCGAAGAGGTCGAGGATCGTCTCGCGCTCGCGGAAGCCGTAGAAGTACATCGACATCGCGCCGATGTCGAGCGCGGCCGTGCCGAGCCAGACGAGGTGGCTCATGATGCGGTTGAGCTCGAGGTGGATGACGCGCAGGTACTGCGCGCGCTTGGGCACCTCGACCTCGAGCAGCGTCTCGACCGCGCCGCAGAAGGCCATCGCGTTGAAGTAGTAGGCGAGGTAGTCCATCCGCTCGATGACGGTGATGGCCTTCCAGTAGCTCTTGTCCTCGGCCGTCTTCTCGATGCCGGTGTGGAGGTAGCCGATGATCGGCTGGAGGCTGCGCACGACCTCGCCCTCGAGCGTGACCAGCAGCCGCAGCACGCCGTGGGTCGCCGGGTGGTGCGGCCCCATGTTCAGCGTCAGCAGCTCGCGCTCGGCGCCCTCGGTGTGCTCGAGCGTCTGCGTGCGCGCGGTGATGTCGATGCTCTCCTCGCGCCGGCGATAGTCGGAGACCTCGAGGCTCACGCGGTGTAGTCCTTCCCCTGGGCGCCGTCCTTCGTGAACAACACGGGCTCGCCTCCGATCGGGAAGTCGCGCCGCTGCGGGTGGCCCTCGTAGTCCTCGGGCATGAGGATGCGGCGCAGGTCGGGGTGACCGTCGAAGACGACGCCGAACATGTCGTAGACCTCGCGCTCCTGGTGGTCGGCGGTCGGCCAGTCGGGCGTAACGGACGCCACTTGCGGGTCGTCGATGGAAACCCGCAGCTTCACGGTGATGCGGTCGAGCTGCTCCATGCTCAAGAGCTCGTACTGGACGCCGAGGCGCGGCTCGTCCGGGTAGTAGTCGACGCCGTGGACGCTCGCCAGGAAGCCAAAGCCCTTGCCGCGCAGGAACCCCAGCGCCGGGCGGATCACGGTCGGGTCGACGCTCAGCGCCGCCTTGCCGCGGAAGAAGGTTGTGTCGAGGACGCCGTCGGGGTGCAGCTCGCGCAGCTCCTGCGCCAGCAGCTCGAGCCCCGTCGCGTCAGGCACCCGGGATCTCCCCGGCGCCGAACACGTTGACGGCCGCGGGCGCCTCGTCCTCGCTCCCGGGCACGATCTCCTCCGTCCCGTGGGCGTTGTAGCGCTCGCGCCAGCCCAGGCTCGGGTCGTGCTGGACCATCGAGCGGAGCTTGAGGATCCCGTGCATCAGCGCCTCGGGCCGCGGCGGGCAGCCGGGGACGTGGACGTCGACCGGCATGAACTTGTCGGCCGGCACGATCGCGTAGTTGTTGTAGACGCCCATCGACGACGAGCACGCGCCCATCGCGATCGCGAACTTCGGTTCGAGCATCTGGTCGTAGACGCGGCGGACGACCGGCGCCATCTTGATCGAGATCCGCCCGGAGAGGATGAGCATGTCGGCCTGGCGCGGCGAGGCGCGGAAGGCCTCGAAGCCGAAGCGCGCGACGTCGAGGCGCGGGGTGACGATCGCCATCATCTCGATCGCGCAGCACGCGAGCCCGAACGTCGCCGGGAACAGCGAGTTGCCCGTCGCCCAGCCGGCGGCCCGCTCGAGCGTCGTCGTGATGATGCTCTCGCGCACGTGGCGCTCGAGCTCCTCGCCCTCGAGCTCGCCGCGCAGCAGCTGCTGCGCGCGCAGCTGGCGGATGCGGAAGTCCGAGGGCGCCTGCTTCTCGCGCCTGACTATCTCCATTCGAGCGCTCCGCGTCGCCAGACGTACACGAACGCCACGAGCAGCAGCACGATGAAGACGGCAGTCTCGACGAGGGCGAAGGTGCCGAACGCGCGCAGCTCGACCGCCACGGGGTAGAGGAAGACCACCTCGATGTCGAAGAGGATGAAGAGCATCGCGATCAGGTAGAAGCTGATCCCGAAGCGGAAGCCCTGACGGATCTCGGATGGCAGGCCGCATTCGTAGGGATCGGCCGTGCTCTTGATCGCGTCGCGCGGCTTGGGCCCGATGACCGCGTTGAGCACGCCGAAGGCGCCGCCCACGATTGCGCCGAGCGCGACGAAGACGAGGGCTGGGAGGTAGTCGCGAAGCATGGACGGGGGCTGATCCGCGCAGGGTTCTACCACCATTTGTGACGATTCGATACTTAGTGGCAGATGACGCCTGCAGCGCAGACGACGGCCGTCGTCGTCGCGGCCCTGAACCTGGTCGCCGCGGGCGTCGGCGGACTCTTCTGGTGGCGCGTCGAGCCGAGCCGCGCGTTCTGGGTCCTCTGCCGCTGCGGGCAGGCCGCGGCGGTCGTCCTCGCCGCGCTCGCCGGCGTCTTCGCCCTCGCCGGCTTCGACCCAGACAGTGGGCTGTTCTGGCTCTACGCGATCCTGCCCGTCGTGGTCTCGTTCGTCGCCGAGAGCCTGCGCCTGTCCGCGGCGCAGGCCGTCCTCGACCAGCGCGGACTCGAGGACGCCCAGGCGGTCGGGCGTCTGGACGCGGCCGGCCAGCGCTCGGTCGTGCTGGCGATCGTCCGTCGCGAAATGGGGACGATGGCCCTGAGCTGCCTCGTCGTCGCGTTCCTCGCCGCGCGCGCCTGGGGCACGGCGTGAGCGTCGGGCGCGAGCGCTTCCGGCGCGTCATGGGCCGGTTCGCCACCGGCGTGGCGATCGTCACGTGCGACGGCCCGGACGGTCCCGCGGGGCTGACGACGAACGCCGTGACCTCGGTCTCGCTCGATCCGCTGCTGCTGCTCGTGTGCTTCGACAACGCGTCGCGCACCCTGCCCGCGGTGACCGCGTCGCGTCGCTTCGCGGTCAACGTGCTGCGCGCCGATCAGGCCGAGCTCGCGCGCGTCTTCGCCTCCAAGCGCGTCGCGCGCGAGAAGTTCGAGGCCGTCACGCACACGGTCGCCCACGGCGTGCCCGTCCTCGACGGCGCGCTCGCGTGGCTGGCGTGCGACCTGCAGGAGCTCCGCCCGGCGGGCGATCACACGATCGGCATCGGAGCCGTGACCCACGCCGAAGCCGAGGGCGACGGCGCGCCGCTCGTGTTCTTCGGCGGCGGCTACGCGCGCCTGGAGCCGACGGAGGAGCCGGACCGTTCGCGCCGAAGCCCACGCGGGAGACCCGGCGCCGGCCCTGGACGGTCCTGACCCCCCGACATCGGCCGTCCGGCAACGGCGGCAACCTGGCCGGCGCCGGGACTCCGATCGCTCGCGGCGGCGCTTGGCACTGAGGGGCGGCCGGGTCAACGCCGGCGAGTGCTACCTCGTGCCTCTATATGACCCCTCCGGTAGCACTCGCGCACGCGCCCTCGATGCCGGGTCAGCCTCAAGCGCCCCGCGCCACCACCTGCAGCTCCGCGTACTGGCCGAGGTTGTCGTGGTTCGAGAGCACGCAGGCCAGCCGGTAGCGGCCCGGATGCAGGCGGACGGTGAGCGCGACCGTCTCGCCCGGGAGCGCGGTCGGGCTCGTGCCGAAGCGCCGCTCGCCGGCGGGGTCGAGCGCGCGGTGGGCCGCGATCACGGCGACGTCGTGGGCGAGGACGCCGTCGTTGCGGGCGGCGATCGTCAGGCGCCCGGCGGGGACCCGGATGTGCTCGGGGCGCACGCGGAACTCGGTGAGCACGACGGCCAGGCGGCCGTCGCGAGCGCCCGCCGGCGGGGCGCCGTCGCCGCAGCCGCCGAACGCACCGGCGCCGAGCGCGGCGAGCAGCGCGACGGTGTCGCGTCGCCTGGGCATCGCTCTCGTATGATCGTCGCCGCGATGCGCCGTCGTCTGCTCGTCCCCGGGACCGTCCTCGCCGCCGCGGGGGTCCTGGCCGCCTGCGGCTCGGAGGCGATCTCGCCGCAGATCGCATCGCAGCCGGCCGACGTCCAGCGCGGCGCGCAGCTCTTCGTGGACCGCTGCGCCGGCTGCCACAACCTCGACGTCGTCGGCGCCCAGGGCGGCGCGCAGAACGTCAAGGACCGCGAGCGCGTGGACGGCCCGAACTTCAACGTCCGTCACGAGACCCGCGAGAACGTCCTCTACGCGATCCGCAACGGCGGCTTCTCGGGCGCGATCATGCCCGAGAACATCGTCGTCGGCCGAGACGCCCAGGACATCGCGGCCTTCCTCTCGAAGTACGCCGGCCGCGGCCAGTAGCGGCCCCGCGCGGCCGTGCTCGACCTGCGCCTGATCCGACACGATCCCGACGCCGTCCGCGCCGCGCTCGCGCGCCGCGGCGACGCCGAGCGCCTCGACCGCGTGCTCGAGCTCGACGGCGAGTGGCGCGAGGCGACGACGCGCGCCGAGTCCCTGCGCGCCGAGCAGAAGCGCGCCTCCGGCGAGATCGCGGCCGCCAAGCGCTCGGGCGACCGGGCCGACGCGCTGCTCGAGCGCATGGGCGCGCTCTCGCGCGAGGTCAAGGAGCTCGGCGAGCGCGCGCGCGCGGCGGACGAGGCGCTCAGGGCGGAGCTCGCCGCGCTGCCGAACCTGCCCGACCCGACGGCGGCGGCCGAGGACGAGGTGGTGCGCGAGGTCGGCGCGATCCGCCTGCGCGAGGGCCGCGATCACCTCGAGCTCGCCGGCGAGCGCATCGACCTCGAGCACGGCGCCCGCGTGGCGGGCTCGCGCTTCGCCTACCTGCGTGGCGAGCTGGTGCTGCTCGAGTTCGCGCTCGTGCGCTGGGCGCTCGAGAAGCTCGTCGCCCGCGGCTTCGAGCCGGTGGTGCCACCGGTGCTCGTGCGCGAGGAGGCGCTCTTCGGGACGGGCTTCCTCCCCGACACCGAGCAGCAGATCTACCGCGTGTCCGACGACGGGCTCTACCTCACCGGGACCTCGGAGGTCGCGCTCGCGTCGCTGCACGCGGACGAGATCGTCGACGCGCTCCCTCGCCGGTACGCCGGGTTCTCGTCCTGCTTTCGCCGCGAGGCCGGGGCCGCGGGTCGCGACACGCGCGGGATCTTCCGCGTGCACCAGTTCGACAAGGTCGAGATGTTCTCGTTCGTCGAGCCGTCGGCGTCGGAGGCCGAGCACGAGCGCCTGCTCGCGCTCGAGGAGGAGATCCTCCAGGAGCTCGACCTCCCCTACCGGGTCGTGAACATCGGCGTCGCCGAGCTCGGCGCGAGCGCGGCGAAGAAGTACGACTGCGAGGCGTGGCTGCCCGGCCAGGGGCGCTATCGCGAGGTCACCTCGACCTCGAACACGACCGACTTCCAGGCACGAAGGCTCAACATCCGCTTCCGGCCGGCTGGCGGCGGGCGACCCCAGGTGGCCCACACGCTCAACGGCACCGCGGTGACGTGGCGGCACATCATCGCGCTCCTCGAGAACGGCCAGCGCGAGGACGGCGGCGTCGAGCTGCCGGCCGTGCTCGTGCCGTACGGGGCCCCGGCTAGCCTGCCCCCTGCACCGCGCTGATCGCGTCCTCGCGCGTCGGGCAGATGTCGAACGTGGCGTCGAGTTGCGTGACCTCGAAGAGCCGCAGCACGGTCGGGTTGGAGACCACGAGCGCCATCCGCCCCTGGCGGCGGGTCACGCGGCGCAGGCCGTTGAGCAGAACGCTGAGCCCCGTGGAGTCGATGAACTCGACCGCGTCCAGGTCGAGGACGACGTTCGTGGCTCCGCGGGTCAGCGCGGCGTCCAGGCCGCGCGCGAACTCGGGCGCCGTGCTCACGTGCAGCTCGCCCGCGACCACGATCAGGTGGATGCCCTCGTCGAGCGGCGCGTCGGTCAGCTCGAACTCGGGCTCCGTGAAAGCCACGGCCTATCACGTACCCGATGTGCCCGCGCCGAGTCAACCGCGGCCGCCGCGAACGCGCCGGCGGCGAGGCGCAGCTCGTCGGGCCGGTGCGTGGCCATGGAGACCACGCGCAGCCGCGAGGAGCCCTCGGGCACCGTCGGCGGCCTGATCGCCTGCGCGAAGGCGCCGCGGCGCAGCGCCTCCGCGCTCAGCGCCATCGCGGCGGCGGGATCGCCGACGAGGAGCGGGACGATCGGCATCTCGCCCGGCGCGACGTCGAAGCCGCGCTCGCGCAGCGTGTCGCGGAGCAGGCGGGCGTTCGCCCGCGCACGCGCGACGAGCTCCGGCTGCGCGCGGACGAGGTCGAGCGCGGCGAGCGCGGCGCCCACCGACGGCGGCGGCAGGGCCGTGGAGTAGATGAGCGTGCGGGCGCGGTTGACGAGGAACGCGACGAGCTCGGCGCCGGCGCACGCGAACGCGCCGTAGGAGCCCAGCGCCTTGCCGAGCGTGCCGATGACGACGTCGACCTCGCGCTCGAGGCCGAGGGCGGCCACGAGGCCGCGCCCGCCGGGCCCGACGATCCCGGTCGCGTGCGCCTCGTCGACGACGACGCGCGCCCCGCGGCGGCGCGCCACGGCGACGATCTCGCTCAGCGGCGCGAGGTCGCCGTCCATCGAGAAGACGGCGTCCGTGACCACGACCCCGCGCCCGTGCGGCGCGCGGGCCAGCGCGGCGTCGAGCGCCTCGACGTCGCCGTGCGGATAGACGACCGTCTCGGCGCGGGCGAGCCGGCAGCCGTCGACGATCGACGCGTGGTTGAGCGCGTCCGAGCACACGACGTCGCCCGGGCCGGCGAGCGCGGCGATGACGCCCGTGTTGGCGAGGTAGCCCGAGCCGAAGAGCACGCAGGCCTCGGCGTCCTTGAAGCGCGCGAGCTCGGCCTCGAGCTCGGCGTGGAGCCGCAGGTGGCCCGCGACGAGCGGCGAGGCCCCGGCGCCCGCGCCCCAGCGCTCGGCCGCCGCCGCTGCCGCGGCGGTCACGCGCGCGTCCGCGGCGAGCCCCAGGTAGTCGTTCGAGCACAGCAGGACGACGGAGGCGCCGTCGAGCTCCACGCGCGGGCCGATCGCGCTGTCGAGCACGCGCAGCTCGCGTAAAAGCCCGAGCTCGCGGCGCTCGGCGAGGACGGCGGCGACGTCGGTCATGCCCGCGCCACCGGCCCGCAGCGCACGCACTCCGCGCGGTATCCGGTCGGCAGCACCTGGACCGAGAGCTTGCGCGCGCACGCGGTGCAGAACCGCGGCGGGTCCGTGGCCGACCGCCGCGCCCGGCAGCGGGCGTGATCGCCGGCGCCCTCGGGCTTGCCGCACGCGTCGCAGTACGGTGGCGCGGCGACGGCCACGGTCAGAGCGTCTGGCTCAGCGCCTTGACCGGCATCGCGAGCTCCTCGAGCAGGTCGAGGTCCTCCTGCGGGTCGCGCCCGAGCGTCGTGAGGTAGTTGCCGACGATGATCGCGTTGACACCGCCGAGCACGCCCTGGCGGGCGCCGAGGTCGCCGAGCGAGAGCTCCCGCCCGCCGGCCAGCCGCAGCACGGTGCGCGGCAGCGCGAGGCGGAAGGCGGCGATCGTGCGCAGCGCGTCGCCCGCGGCGGGAGGCTCGAGGTGGGCGAACGGCGTGCCCGGGCGCGGGTCGAGGAAGTTCAGCGGGACCTCGTCGGGCGCAAGCGCGGCGAGCTGGCCGGCGAGCTCGGCGCGCTGCTCGAGCGACTCGCCCATGCCGATGATGCAGCCGCAGCACACCTCCATGCCGAGCTCGCGCACGAGCTCGAGCGTGGCCCAGCGCTCGTCCCACGTGTGCGTCGTCGCGACCTGCGGGAAGTAGGAGCGCGCTGTCTCGAGGTTGTGGTTGTAGCGGTGGACCCCGAGCGCCGCGAGCTCCTCGGCCTGCTCGCGCTCGAGGATGCCGAGCGAGCACGCGACGTTGATGTCGACCGCCGCCCGGATCGCCACGACGCCCTCGCGGACCTGGGCCATGAGCCGCTCGTCGGGTCCGCGCACGGCGGCGACGATGCAGAACTCGGTGGCGCCCGTGCGCGCCGTCTCGCACGCCGCCTCGACGAGCGAGGCGATGTCGAGGCGCACGGAGCGCACGGGGGTCTCGAAGCGGCCCGACTGCGCGCAGAAGTGGCAGTCCTCCGGGCAACCGCCGGTCTTGAGCGAGACGATCCCCTCGACCTCGACCTCGGGCCCGCACCAGCGCATGCGCACGCGGTGGGCGAGCTCGAGCGCCTCCTCGAGGCGCTCGTCCCCGAGGCGCAGCACCTCGAGCACGCGGGCCTCGGGCAGGCTCTCGCCTCGCTCGAGCACGTGCTCGCGGGCAAATTCGAGGACGTCGTTCATGCGAGTGCCTCCATGTCGACCGGCATCCAATCACGCGCGAGCGCCAGGAACGCGTCGCGCTCGAGCGTCCCGGCGCCCTCGGGCAGGCGTCCGATCACGGGAACCCCCGCGTAGTCGGGCAGGTCGCGCAGGTTGCAGGTCGCCGCCAGGTCGGGCCGGGCGGGCCACGCGCCGAGCACGACGCCGGCGCAGGTCACGCCGCGGGCGGCGAGCGCCTCGCAGCTGAGCGCGACCGCGTTGAGCGTCCCCAGGCCGGCGCGCGCCACGAGCACGACGGGCGCGCCGAGCAGGGCCGCGACCTCGACGAGCGTCGCGCCGTCGTCGTCGAAGCGGACGAGCAGCCCGCCCGCGCCCTCGACGAGGACGAGGTCGCGGTCGGCGGCGAGCGCCGCCACGCGATCGGCCACGGCCCGGGCGGAGAGGCCCGGGCGGCCGGCGCAGCGCGCTGCCGTCGCGGGCGCGAGCGGCTCCGGGTAGCGCGCGAGCTCGTGGAGGTCGTGGACGCCGGAGAGGCGC
>DATNGY010000110.1:0-4796 GCA_035605735.1 Solirubrobacteraceae bacterium | reverse complement strand
CGACCGCGTAGCGGTGAAAGCCGCCCCCGACCTGGTCGAAGATTCCGCCCGAGGCCATTGAGCGCAGCGTCTGCAGGGCCATCGCGCGCTCGTCGCGCGCGAGCAGGAACTCGACGACGGAGGCGGCGGGGAACTTGGGCGCGCCGCCCCAGCCGCCGTGAACGCTGTCGAAGCTCGCGCGCAGGGCCGCGACCGCCGCGTCGAGGTCGGCGACGGTCATCGGCTCGGAGGAGGGCGCGAGCAGCGCGCCGCCGGCCAGGCGCCCCGCCATCCGCTGGCCCTGGGCGCGGATCTCGTCGCGGCGCGTGCGCCACGCGTCGTCGACCGCCGCCAGCACCTGGCGCCACGCCGGCATCCCGTGGCCCGGCTGCGGCGGGAAGTACGTCCCGCCGAAGAACGGGACCTGCTCGGGGGTCGCGAAGACGTTGAGCGGCCAGCCGCCGTGGCCGGTCATCGCCTGGACGGCCTCCATGTAGAGCGCGTCGACGTCGGGGCGCTCCTCGCGGTCGACCTTGACGCACACGAAGAGCCGGTTCATGAGCGCCGCGGTCTCCGGGTCCTCGAAGGATTCGCGCTCCATGACGTGGCACCAGTGGCAGGCCGAGTAGCCGATCGAGACGAGCAACGGCCGGTCGCCCTCGCGCGCGCGGCGCAGGGCCTCCTCGCCCCAGGGCAGCCAGTCGACGGGGTTGCCCGCGTGCTGGAGCAGGTACGGCGAGGTCTCGTGTGCGAGCGCGTTGGCCATCAGTCGAGGCGTGACCGCATGCTCGCCGCCACGCTAGCGGACGCGCGGGGGTACGCTCGTGGGCATCCGTCCCCGCAGCGAGGAGGCCTGTCCGTGTCCCACCACCGCGAGCCCGTGACTGCGCTCGGCGCGCCGAAGGCGGCCGGCCCCTACAGCCACGCGGTGCGGTCGGGCGGGCTGCTCTTCTGCTCGGGACAGACGCCGCTCGATCCCGACAGCGGTCAGCTCGTGGAGGGCTCGGCCGGGGAGCAGGCGACGCGCTGCCTCCAGAACCTGCAGGTCGTGTGCGCGGCGGCCGGCGCGAGCCTCGAGGACGCGGTGCGCATGGGCGTCTACGTCACCGACATGTCCTCCTTCGGCGAGGTCAACGAGGCGTACGCCGCGTTCTTCGCCGAACAGCCGCCGGCGCGTTCGACGATCGGTGTCGCCTCGCTGCCGCTCGGGGCGCGCGTGGAGATCGACGCGGTGGTCGCGCTCCCCGAGTGATGGCCGTCGCGCCCCGCACCGTGGACGCCGCCGACGTCGCTCGCGCGCGCGCCGCGATCGCGGGCGTCGCCAAGCGCACGCCGGTGCTGCCGTCGCTGACGCTGAGCGAGCGCACGGGAAGCGAGGTCTGGCTCAAGGCCGAGAGCCTGCAGCGCACCGGCTCGTTCAAGATCCGCGGCGTGCTCAACCGCCTCGCGGCCCTCGGCGACGAGTGCGCGCGTGGCGTCACGGCCGGGAGCGCGGGCAACCACGGATGGGCGCTCGCGCAGGCCGCGCGCGTGCGCGGCGTGCCGTGCGAGGTCTTCATGCCGACCGAGGCGCCGCTCTCGAAGGCGGAGGGCTGCGCCGCGCTGGGCGCGGTCGTGCGGTTCGACGGCGCGTCGGTGGACGAGTGCGTCGTCGCGGCGCAGGAGCGCGCGCGCGAGGCCGGCATGGCGTTCGTGCACCCGTTCGACGACCCCGACGTCGTCGCGGGCCAGGGCACGCTCGGCCTCGAGCTGCTCGAGGACGTCGACGACCTCGCGCGCGTCGTCGTCCCGGTCGGCGGCGGCGGCCTCGCCGCGGGCGTCGCCATCGCCGTGAAGTCCGCGCGGCCCGAGGTCGAGGTCATCGGCGTGCAGGTGGACACCGTCGCGGCGTTCCCGGCCTCGCTGCAGCGCGGCGAGCCCGTGGCCGTACCGAGCGCGCTGACGATCGCCGACGGCATCGCGGTCAAGCGGCCCGGGGGGCTCACGCTCGGGCTCGTCCAGCGCTGGCTCGACGACCTCGTGGTCGTGGCCGAGGACGACGTCGCCGAGGCGATGGTCCTGCTCATGGAGAAGGCCAAGCTCGTCGTCGAGGGCGCCGGCGCCGTCGGCGTCTCGGCGCTGCTCGGCGGGCAGGTGGCGGCGGCGCCGTCGGGGACGACCGTCGTCGTGCTCAGCGGCGGCAACGTCGACGCCGGCCTGCTCGCCTCGATCGCGCGCCGCCACGAGAGCCTCGAGGGCCGGCGCCTCGTCCTCCTGACGCGAGTGCCCGATCGCCCCGGCGCGCTCGCACGCCTGCTCGCGCTCGTCGGGGAGTCGGGCGCCAATCTCGTCGACGTCGAGCACCTGCGCGAGGGGCTCGATCTCCACGTCCGCGAGACCGCGGTCCAGCTCGTGCTCGAGACGAAGGGCCGCGACCACGCCCGCGACGTCCTCGCCGCCGTGCACAGGGGCGGCTACGACGCGCGCATCGTCCGCTGACCATCGAGGAGGACCAGTGCAGCTCGAAGGCATCCACCACATCACGTGCATCACCGGCGACGCGCCCGCGAACGTCGAGTTCTACGCGCGCGTCCTCGGCCTGCGGCTCGTCAAGAAGACCGTCAACCAGGACGACCCCGGCGTCTACCACCTCTTCTACGCGAGCGAGGAGGGCGCGGCCGGCTCTGATCTGACGTTCTTCGAGTACCCCGGGGCCGGGCGCGGTCGCGCCGGGGCGGGGATGGTGCACACGATCGCCCATCGCGTGGGCTCGCCGGCGGCGATCGCCTTCTGGGAGGAGCGCCTGCGCGCCGAGGGCGTCGAGGTCGGGCGCGAGGACGATCGCCTGCGCTTCGCCGACCCCGAGGGGCTCGGGCACGAGCTGGTGGTGGCGGAAGTGCCCGACGCGCCGCTCGTGGCGCACGCGGTCGGCGTGCCCGACGAGCACGCGCTCCAGGGCTTCGATCACGTCCGCGCCTTCACCGCGGACCCGGAGCGCAGCCGGGCGCTGCTGGCCGACGTGCTCGGGTTCCGCGAGCTCGGCCCGGCCGAGTGGGAGGCGCGCGGCGAGCACCGCGGCGGGCGCATCGCGTACGACGCCCCGCCCCCGGCCCCCGGGCGCCCCGGCGCCGGGACCGTCCACCACGTCGCCTGGGCCGTGCCCCTCGAGGAGATCGACGACTGGCAGCGGCGCGTGAGCGCCGCGGGCGCCCGCGCCACCGACGTCATCGACCGCTTCTACTTCCGCTCGGTCTACTTCCGCGAGCCGAGCGGCGTGCTCTTCGAGCTCGCGACGCTCGGCCCGGGGTTCACGGCCGACGAGCCGGCCGAGAGCCTCGGGGAGGGGCTGTCGCTGCCGCCCCGCTTCGAGCCGCTGCGCGAGCGACTGGCCGGCGTCCTCACCCCGCTGCCCGATACGCGGCCGTGGCGGCGAGCGACCGCGCCCGCCGAATATACCCGGTAGGGGTATTTGCTAGCCTCGAGCGATGGTCACGCAGGGCCTCAACCGCCTCGCGCTCAGCGCCACGGTCCACTGCCTCACCGGCTGTGCCATCGGCGAGGTGCTGGGCATGATCCTCGCGACGTGGTGGGGATGGGGCGACGTCGCGTCGATCCTGCTCGCGATCGCGCTCGCGTTCCTCTTCGGCTACGGGCTGACGAGTCTGCCGCTCCTGCGCTCCGGGATGTCCCTGCGCCGCGTGGCGCCGCTCGCCTTCGCCTCGGACACCGCATCGATCACCACGATGGAGATCGTCGACAACGTCTTCATCATCCTCGTGCCCGGCGCCCTCGCCGCCGGGCTCGGCGACGCGCTCTTCTGGTGGAGCCTCGTGATCTCGCTGCTGATCGCCGGCGCGGTCGCGTTCCCGGTCAACCGCTGGCTCATCGCGCGCGGCCGCGGCCACGCGGTCGTCCACGCCCACCACGCGCATTAGTCGATTGATTCCGCGGCCCCGTGTGCGCTGGGTCGTGGGATCAATCATCTAGTCGCGGTCGAAGGCGATCGCGCCCAGGACCGTCTGCAGCCAGGCACGCTCGTCCTCGTCGGCGCGTCGCATCCGGCGGCGCGCCCACTCCGAGAGGTGCGCGTGGCCGCCCACGGCCACGAGCGGGCCGGTGACCGCGTAGCGGCCGTCGGCGAGCGCGACGAGCGCTCCGGGCACGTCGCGGCGGACGCGCAGCAGCTCGACGACCGGCGCGCCGGAGACCTCCTCTGGGTGCGCGGCGTCGCCGTCACCCGACCACGGGCGCACGGAGAAGACCGGCTCGCGGCCCTCGAGCGCCCGCGGCGGGCGCGGGACGGGGCCGAGCGGCCCGTGCTGCCAGCGCTGCTGGAGCGCGGGCATGTGTCGCGCCGCCTCCTGGCGCACGAGCACGTGGAGGCGGTCGCCGGCGCGCAACCGCGTCGAGCCGCGCGGCGGGATCGCCTGGTCGCCGCGGACGATGACGTTGACGACCGCGTCCCGCGGGAGCGCCAGGTCGCGCACGCGCGCGCCGTCGATCGCGTCGCCCTCGACGATCGGGACCTCGACGACCTCGGCCCCGAGCCGGCGGATCGTGCCCGCCTCCGACAGCGGCCGCGGCAACGCCGGCTCGTTCGTGGTCACGCCGAGGCGGCGCGCCAGCGGCTCGAACGTCGTGCCCTGCAGGAGCGTCGAGATGACGACCGCGAAGAAGACCACGTCGAAGAACTCCGAGCTGTCGGGAACGCCGGCGAGCACCGGGAACGTCGCGAGGACGACGGGGACCGCCCCGCGCAGCCCGGCGACGGTGAGGATCGTCCGCTCGGCGGTCGAGTAGTCGGCCAGCGCCGTCGCCAGCCAGACCGCGATCGGCCG
>DATNGY010000109.1:0-9150 GCA_035605735.1 Solirubrobacteraceae bacterium | reverse complement strand
CCGCCATCCGCCGGGCCAACGTGCGCCTGACCGTCCGCATCAGCGTGCGCGACGGCGCGAACAACGTCAGCCGGCAGACGCGCGTGCTGCGCTCGCAGACGCTCGGCCAGCGCCGCGGCTGATGCCTTCCCGGATCGGCGGCCCGGGACAGCCGGGCCGCCGGCGCGGTCTGCCATCATCGAATTTCATGGACCTCTGGACGGTGCACCTCGGCGTCGTCGAGTACCGCGAGGCCTGGGCGCTGCAGGAGCGTGTGCGCGCCGCACGTCAGGCCGGCGCGATCCCCGACACGCTGCTGCTGCTCGAGCATCCGCCCGTCTACACCCGCGGGCGGCGCTCGACCCCCGGCGAGCTCGCCATGGGCGAGGACTGGTACCGGATGCAGGGGATCGACATCGTCGACGTCGACCGTGGCGGGCTGCTGACCTACCACGGCCCGGGCCAGCTCGTCGGCTATCCGATCATGCGCGTCGCCGACCTCATGGCCTACGTCGGCACGATGGAGGAGGCGATCGTCGCCGCGCTCGTCGAGGAGGGCGTTCCCGCCCCGCGCGGGCGCTCCGCCGATGGGCGCGACTTCATCGGCGTGTGGACGTCCGAGCGCAAGATCGCCTCGATCGGCGTGCACCGCTCGCGCGAGGTGACGACGCACGGCTTCGCGGTCAACGTCGACAACGACCTTCAGCCCTTCGAGTGGGTCGTGCCCTGCGGCCTGCCCGACGTGCGCATGACCTCGGTCACGCGCGAGCTCGGCACCGGCGGCCACCTGCCGTGCTTTCGCAAGCGCATGGCCTTCCGCTTCGCCGAGGCCTTCGAGCGCCGCCAGCGGCTCATGAGCGCGGCGCGGCTCGAGCGCGCGCTGGCGGGCGCCCCGGCGCCCGCCTAGACCTGCGTCGCCAGCTCGACGTGGTCGGCCCAGGCCGGATCGATCGCGTGCAGCTCGGCGACCGGGTCGACCTCGTGCCCCGCGCCGGCGAGCGAGAAGATCCGCGCCGTCTCGCCGTCGCGGCTCGGCAGGCCGGTCCGGTCGGCGAACGCGTCGAGGATCCGGTCGGCCTCGGGCCCGTGCTTGACGAGGACGAGCGTGTTGGGCACGGGCGCTACGCCGGCAGGTCGTCGGGCAGCGGGATCTCAGGCGGCGGTCGCGGCTCGTCGTCCTCCCAGGACGCGAAGGCCTCGCCGTCACGGCCGACGTGCTCGGTTGCGCCGCCGAGGGCCAGGAGCACGAGCCGGTCCGGCCCGCGATTGACGAGCTGGCGGCGGACGGACGGGGCGACGCGGACGAGCTCGCCGCGCGCGACCGTCTCCTCGTCGCCCTCGACCCCGAGCGTGAGCGTGCCCTCGAGGACGAGGTAGACCTCCTCCTGGCGGGCGTGCCGGTGGATGCGCCCGCGCTGGCGCGGCTCGAGCACGATCTGGTTCATCCCGAACGTGGTGACGCCGAGCTGCCGGCGCAGGGGCACGAAGCGCTCGCCGGCGTCCGGATCCAGCCGCGCTCGGGCGATCCCGTCATCCACGGGCGCAAGCACCCAGGGCGCGCAGGCGGCGGCGGTAAACGCGCATGTCGGCGCGGACCCAGTCGCCGTGGGTCTGCGAGCGCAGCCGCGGGACGCGCTCGCGGTGGTAGGGCGAGGAGAGCGACTCGTTGTGGCCGATGACGTCGCGCAGCGGGATCCCGAAGCGGCAGCGCAGCCACCGCGTCAGGCGCAGCGAGGCGCGCAGCTGGCGCGGCCGACTCAGGATGTCGCCGTCGCGGAAGCCGACGTGCTCGATCCCGATCGCCGTGTAGTTCAGGCCGACCGTGTGGCGGCACATCGTCCGCAGCGACGCGAGCTGGGCGATGGTGCCGTCGGCGCCGACGACGAAGTGCGCGCACGTCCCCGGCAGCTCGTGGAGCTCGGGGTCGGGAACGTCGGGCGCGAACGCGTTGAAGACCGCGCGCACCGTCCCGGCCACGGCGACGTGCTCGACGATGACCTTCGGGGCCCGCAGGCGCCACGTGTCGATCCCGTAGTGGCGCTTTGCGTAGGCGCGCATCTCCGCCCGACGGTGCGCGGGAAACGGGATCGGGTCGCTGACGATCGGCGGCGGCGGGGCGGCAAGGGGGAGCACACCCCGAGTTGTAACCTCAACCGCGGTGAGCGAGCAACGCGAGCACGTCACGCGGTCGCGGTCGAACCCCGGCGGGATGGACGTGCTGAAGGTCCTGGGCGCCGACGTGCGCCCCCTGCGCGAGCGCAAGCCGCCGTGGTTCAAGGTCCCCGCGCCCGGCAGCCCGCGCTACCGCGAGCTGCGCGACCGCATCGCCGCCGAGAACCTCCACACGGTCTGCCAGGAGGCGGCCTGCCCGAACATCGGCGAGTGCTGGGAGCGCGGGACGGCGACGTTCATGATCCTCGGCGACACCTGCACGCGCCGCTGCGGCTTCTGCAACGTCAAGACCGGCAAGCCGACGTGGAACGATCCGCTCGAGCCCGCCCGCGTGGCCCGCAGCGTCGCTCGCATGGGCCTGCGCCACGCCGTCATCACGAGCGTCGACCGCGACGACCTGCCCGACCTCGGCGCGAGCGCGTTCGTCGGCGTCATCCGCCAGATCCGCCGCCAGGCCCCCGAGTGCAAGGTCGAGGTCCTCACGCCCGACTTCCGCGGCCAGGAGATGCCGCTCGCCAAGGTCATCGCCGAGCGCCCCGACGTGTTCAACCACAACGTCGAGGTCGTCCCGCGGCTGTACCCGGTCGCGCGCCGCGGCTCGGCGTTCCTGCGCTCGGCGCGCGTGCTGCGCAACGCGAAGGTCATGGCGGGCGACGAGGTCGTCACGAAGTCCGGCCTCATGGTCGGGCTCGGCGAGACGCACGAGGAGATGGTCGAGGCCTTCGGGATCCTGAGCGAGCACGACGTCCAGGTCCTCACGGTCGGGCAGTACCTGCGCCCGACCGAGCGCCACCTGCCGGTCGTGCGCTACTGGCACCCGGACGAGTTCGCGGCGCTCGAGCGCGCCGCCTACGCGCTCGGCTTCGACCACATCGCCGCGGGGCCGCTCGTGCGCTCGAGCTACCACGCGGACGAGCACTACCTGGCCGCGCCCTCTCCGCGGGCGGCGCCGGAGCAGGACCGCGCCGGCGTCGGCCCGCTGGCTGCGACCGCCTCCGCCTAGCACTAGAGTCGGCGACCATGCGGGAGGGCAGGTCGCTCAGGTGAGCGCCGGCGAGGGCACGCTCGGGCTGCGCCGGGCGCCCGCCGAGCTCGGCCGCCGCGCGGTCGTCGCCGGCGCGCCCCTCGCCTACCTGCTCGCGCTCGCGCTCGTGACCTGGCGCTGGGGGCTGCCGCTCGCGCGCGACCAGCTCTTCATCTGGCTCGGGCTCGGCATGGCCGCGTGCAGCGTCGCGGCCTGGCGCAGCTGGGGCACGCTGCTGCTCGAGTGGCTGCCTTTCTACGGCCTGCTCGTGCTCTACGACTTCATGCGCGGGGCCGTCTCGGTCGCGCCGGAGCGCGCGTACGTCAGCCCGCAGCTCGACTTCGACCGCGCGCTCAGCGGCGGCGACGTCCCGACCGTGTGGCTGCAGCAGCACCTGTGGGACGCCGCGCACCCGCACTGGTACGACATCGGCGTGTGGGGCGTCTACATGACCCACTTCTTCGTCGTGTGGATCGTCGCCGCGGTCCTCTGGCGCGTCTCGCGTCCGCGCTTTCACCGCTACGCCCTCCTCACCGTCGCGGTGACGCTGGCCGCGTTCCTCACCTACTGGCGCTTCCCGGCGCAGCCGCCGTGGATGGTGGCCGAGATCGGCCCGGTCGACCGGATCGTGCCCGCGGTCTGGGGGCGGCTCGGCGTCCCAACTGCGCAATCGCTCTACGAGGACGGGCGGCTCGTCAACACGGTCGCGGCGATGCCCTCACTGCACGCCGCCTACCCGGTCATGCTCCTGCTCTTCTTCTGGGGCGCGGGCTGGTGGGCGCGCATCGGCCTCGGGCTCTACGCGTTTGCGATGGGCTTCGCGCTCGTCTACGGAGGCGAGCACTTCGTCGCCGACATCGTCGCCGGCTGGGTCATGGCCGGCGTCGTCTACGCGCTCGTGGCCGCGTTCGCGTCGCTGCGACGGCGGGTAGCCTCCACGCCGTCCGACGCGCCGTCCCCCTCCTGATCGCCGCGTTCGTCCTCGTCGCGCCGGCCAGCGCGGCTCCGGTTGGCGACTGCGTCGCCGGGGGCGACTGGCCGGCGGCGCGAGCGGACCTCGCCGCCACCGTCGTGGTCCTCGTCAACGAGCACCGCACGGCGCTCGGGCTCGCTCCGCTCGCGACCTCGCCCACGCTCACGGCCGCGGCGACGTGGAAGGCGCGCCACCTCGCCCGCTACGGCTACTTCACCCACGATGACCCGGCGCCGCCGGTGGCGCGCACCGTCCCCGAGCGGATCGCCGCCTGCGGCTATCCGAGCCCGTACGTCGGCGAGAACATCGCCAAGGGCCAACCCACGCCGGCGGCGGTCATGGCCGCGTGGCTCGCGTCGCCCGGACATCGCGAGAACGTAGAGCGCCCGTCGTTCGGCGCCATCGGCGTCGGCGTGGCGAGCGACGGGACTGCGCTCGAGTGGGTCCAAGACTTCGGCGACGTGGCCGATGCGGGGAGCGTCCTGGAGCCCCTTCCGGCCGCGCCGCCACCGCCGCCCGCGCCGACCGGCCCGGCGCCGCCGGCCGCGCCGCTCCCGGCGCCGTTTCGCCCGGCGCAGAGCCAGTCGGTTCGCGTGGACGCCCGCTGCCGGGCGGCCGGGACACGCGTCGTGCGCTGCCGCGTGCGGGTCTCGCGGGCCGCACGGGTACGCGCCGCGCTGCGCCGGCGCGGGCGCACGTACGCGGTCGCGCACCCGCGGCGCCTTCGCGCCGGACGCGCCGCCACCGTGCGCCTGCGCGCACGCCGCCGGCTCGCCGCCGGTCGCTACACGGTCGCGCTGCGCATCGCCGGGCGCCCGCACCGCCGGTTCGTCCGCGTCCGCTGATCAGGGCCGCGGGTAGCCTCCCGCGCGCCCGTGTTCCCGCTGCGCGACAACATCCCGACCGACCGCACGCCGGTCGTGACGATCGCGCTGATCGTCATCAACTGCCTCGTCTACCTCTTCCTGCAGCCCAAGAGCGGGATCGATCTCAGCGGCAACTCGCTCAACCAGGCCGACCTCTTCCATTACGGGGCGATCCCGTACGAGCTGACGCACTCCGGGCAGCACTGCGAGCTCGTCGACCAGGGCGCGCGGGTCGCATGCGCGAAGGCCGTGCGCACCGACATCCCGACCGCGCTCACGCTGCTGACCTCGATGTTCACCCACGCCGGGCTCCTGCACCTCGGCGGCAACATGCTCTTCCTCTGGATCTTCGGCAACAACGTCGAGGACGCGATGGGCCCCGTGCGGTTCGTCGTCTTCTACCTCCTCGGCGGCCTCGCTGCGCTGGCGCTGCAGACCGCGATCAACCCCGACTCGGTCGTGCCGACGCTCGGCGCCTCCGGCGCGATCGCGGGCATCCTCGGCGGCTACCTCCTCATGTATCCGCGCGCACGGGTCCTCACGCTCGTGTTCCTCCTCATCTTCTTCACGTTCATCGAGCTGCCGGCGATCGTCTTCCTCTTCATTTGGTTCGCTCAGCAGGCGATCTTCGGAGCGATCGGCCTCACGAACCCGACCGGCGACGGCGGCGGGGTCGCCTACTTCGCCCACGTCGGCGGCTTCGCGTTCGGGCTGCTCGCGGTGCGGCTCTTCGCGCGCCGGCGCAGCGCGACGTACGAGAGCCTGCCGCGGCCCTGATGCGCACCGCGGTGCTCGCGACCGCGCTCGTCTTCATCGTCGCCCTGCTGGGACTCACGATCCACGCCGCCGTCGACAGCGGCCCGGATGTGCTCACGGTCGTCAGCGCGCTCGTGCTCGCGCTGCTCGGATTCGGCATCGTCGGCGCGCTCGGTCATCCTGGTGACCGATGAGACCGACGGTCATCGCGGGCGCGCTCGCCGCCGCGGCGGCGCTCGCCGGCTGCGGCTCGACGAGCGCGCCGTCGGCGCCCGCGCGGCCGTCCGCGGCCGTCCCGCTCCAGGTCGCCAACGGCCCGATCGCCGCGCCACGCGACCCGGGCGCCGTCCCGCTGCGCCTGCGCCTGACCGCCACGGCCGATCCCGTCCGCGTGCGCTTCCGGCACCCGCCGCGCAGCGGGCTGCTCTTCGACCTCGACACGGGCCGCGTGCTCTGGCGCCGGGCGCCGGTGCGGATCGTGCCGATCGCGAGCTTGACGAAGATGATGACGGCGCTCCTCGTCGCCGAGGGCGCGCCGCCCGACCGCCGGGTGATGATCACGCGCGCGGCCGTGAACACGGCGGGCTCGAAGGTCGGCCTGCTGCCGAAGGGCAAGCGCGTGCCGCTCGAGGCGCTGCTCTTCGGGCTCCTGTTGCCGTCGGGCAACGACGCCGCGACCGCGCTCGCGCAGAACCTCGGGGGCACCGTCGGGCGCTTCGTTGCGCGCATGAACCAGCGCGCCCGCGACCTCGGCCTGAGCTGCACCCGCTTCTCGTCGCCGAGCGGGATCGTCGATGCCGGCAACCACTCTTGCGCCGCAGACCTCGCCGCGCTCGCTCGCGCGATGCTCGACGAGCCGCGCCTGGCCCGGATCGTCCGGCGGCGGCGGGCGGTCCTGCGCTTCCCGATCAAGGGCGGCCACCTCGAGCTGTACAACAACAACCCGCTCCTGCGGATCGGATACGCGGGGACGATCGGGGTCAAGACCGGTTACACGAGCGCCGCCGGGCACTGCCTCGTCGCGGCCGTGCGACGCCGGGGCCGGCGCCTCGGCCTCGTGCTCCTCGGCTCCCCGGACACCGGGCGTCAGGCCCGGCGGTTGTTCGACCGCGCGTTCGCGAGTCAACCGTAGATGCCCCGCCTCCGTACCCCCTGCGTCCGCGATGGGAGCTCCTGTCCGCAAAGCCGACCACCTGCGCCTGGCCGCGCGGGCCGACGTCCTGCACATCGCATGGCCCGGCCTCGAGCACCTGCGCCTGCGCCACCGCGCGCCGCCCGGGCGCGACCTGGACGACGTCGAGCTGGGATGCGAGCTGCTCGGCCGCATCGCAACGTGGGCAGCCGGCGCCGCCTCGCCGGCCGCGCTGGGGCCGGAGCACCTGCGATGAGGGTCGTCGTCGTGGGTGCAGGCCTCGGCGGCCTCGCCGCGGCCCTGCGGCTACAGGGCCTCGGCCACGACGTCGTCGTCGTCGAGCAGCGCGAGACGCCCGGCGGGCGCGCCTCGCGGTTGCGCGACGCCGGCTTCACGTGGGATACGGGCCCGTCGCTGGTGACGATGCCGTGGGTGCTCGAGGAGGCCTTCGCTGCAGGCGGCCTCGACCTGCACGCCGAGGTCGCGCTCGAGCCGCTCGATCCCTTCTACCGGATCTACTGGGACGGCGAGACCGAGCACCTCGACTTCGTCCCCGGGCCCGAGCGCCTGCGCGCCGAGATCGCGAAGTTCTCCGCGCGCGACGCCGCCGCCCTGGACGGCTTCCTTGCGGCGGTGAAGCCGATCTACGAGGACGGGATCCTCGACGCCGGCCGGCGGGCGTTCCTGCGCGCCTCCGAGCTCGCCCGCTTCGTCCCGCGGATGGTCCGCCTGGGCGCGGCGCTGCCGCTGCATCGCATGGTCGCGCGCCACTTCGAGCACCCGCGGATCCGCGAGGCGTTCTCGTTTCACTCGCTCTTCATCGGCGGCGACCCGTTCCGCGTGCCGGCCATCTACGGCGCGCTCGTCTACCTGCAGATCCTCGACGGCGTCTGGTACGCGCGCGGCGGCGTCTTCGCGATCGTCGAGGCGTTGGCGCGGGCGCTCGACGTCCGCTGCGGCGAGCGCGTGGCGCGGATCGAGACCGCGGGCGGCCGGGTGAGGGGCGTCGTGACGGCCTCCGGCGAGCGGATCGCGGCCGACGCCGTCGTCCACAACGGCGACGTCCTATGTTTCCACGAGCTCCTCGGACGGCGCGCGCCGCTGCGGCGGCTGCGCCCGACGATGTCGTGCCTGCTGCTCTATCTGGGCACCGACCGGCGGTTCGAGCAGCTCGAGCACCACACGCTCATGGTCGGCCATGGCTACCGCGAGCTCATCGCCGACGTCACCCGCCGCGGGCGCCTGCCCGAGCGCTTCTCCTCCTACCTGCACGCGCCCGCACACACGGAGCCGGGGATGGCCGTGCCCGGCGGCGAGTCGATCTGCGTCCTGCTGCCGGTCCCGAACCTCCGCGGCGACGTCGATTGGGCCGGCGAGGGCGACCGCATCCGCGACGCGCTGGTCGCCGATCTGGAGACGACGTTCGGCCTCGACGGCCTCGGCGCCGCGATCGTCGTCGAGCACCGGATGACGCCGGTGGACTTCGCCGCGCGCCTCGGCGCCGTGGACGGCAACGCGTTCGCCGTCGAGCCGACGCTGCACCAGAGCGCCTGGCTGCGCACGCACAACCGCGACGGCCGCGTCGCCGGCCTCTACCACGTCGGCGGCGGCACCCATCCGGGCGCCGGGATCCCGGGGGTGCTCCTCGGGGCGCAGGTCACCGCCGAGCTCGTCGCCGCCGACCATCCGCGCCCCGTCGGGAGGCTGCCCGTTGCTGCTGCGCGCTGAGGACGCGGTGCTGACCGAGGCGCGCGCGACGACGAGGTCCGTCGGGCGCACCTTCGCGCTCGCCTGCCGGCTGTTGCCGAGCGCGGTCCGCGACGACGTGTACCGCCTCTACCTCGTCTTCCGCACCCTCGACGACCTCGTCGACGAGCGCCGCCCCGGCGCGTACGCGGCGCTCGCGGCTGTCGAGGCGTGGTGCGACGGCGGAGTGGCCACCTCGCTCGAGACGCGCGTGCTCGGCGAGCTCGCCCGCCGCCACGCGCTGCCGCGCGACGCGCTCCGCGCATTCTGCCGCGGGATGCGCGGCGACCTCGCACCCAGTCCGCTTCGCGGACGGGCACAAGCGTCGGCGGGGATCGTGACCGAGGCCGACCTCGACACGTACTGCTACCGCGTGGCCGGCACGGTCGGCGTCGTCATGGCCTCCGTGCTCGGCACCACCGGTCCGGAGACCGACCGCCACGCGGCCGCGCTCGGGCAGGCGATGCAGCGCACGAACATCCTGCGCGACATCGACGAGGAC
>DATNGY010000108.1:0-4096 GCA_035605735.1 Solirubrobacteraceae bacterium | reverse complement strand
TGGGAGGCGACGAAGAACGGGTGGTCGGGCAGCTCGATGACCTCGACGAGGCGATCGTCCGGCGAGGTCCCGCTGGCCACCAGGCCGGCCGCCTCGAGCTTGGCCCGCAGGCGGATGTTGACCTCGTAGCGATGGCGGTGGCGCTCGTAGACGACGGCCTCGCCGTAGGCCTCGCGCGCGCGCGTGTCGGGATGCAGCTTGATCGGGTCGGCGCCGAGGCGCATCGTCCCGCCGAGGTCGGAGACCTCCTTCTGCTCGGGCAGCAGGTCGATGACCGGCCACTCCGTCTCGATGTCGAACTCGGTCGAGTTCGCGCCCGGCATGCCCGCGACGTGGCGGGCGAACTCGCTGACCGCGGTCTGCATGCCCAGGCAGATGCCGAGATACGGGATCCGCCCCTCGCGCGCGACGCGGATGGCGCGGATCTTGCCCTCGATGCCGCGGCCGCCGAAGCCGCCGGGGACGAGGACGCCGTCGGCGCCGGCCAGGCACCGCTCGGTCGTGGCGTCGTCCTCGAGCGCCTCGGAGTCGACCCACTCGATCTCGATCTCGCCGCCGTGGAGGTAGCCCGAGTGCCGCAGGGCCTCGCGCACGGACAGGTACGCGTCCTCGAGCTGCACGTACTTGCCGACGACCGCGATGCGCACGGGCTGGGCGGCCTCGTCCGCGCGGCGCGTGATCTCGCGCCACTCGTCGAGGTCGGCCGGCGGTGCGTCGAGGCCGAAGTGCTCGACGATGAGGTCGTCGACGCCCTGCTCGTGGAACCAGAGCGGGACCTTGTAGATGTTGTCGACGTCCTTGGCCGAGATGACCGCGTCGTGGCCCAGCGAGGCGAAGAGTGCGATCTTGCGGCGAATGTCGAGGCCGAGCTCGCTCTCGGAGCGGCACAGGAGCATGTCGGGCTGGATGCCGATGCGCCGCAGCTCGTTGACCGAGTGCTGCGTGGGCTTCGTCTTGAGCTCGCCCGCGTGGCTGATGTAGGGCACGAGCGTGAGGTGGATGTACATGCACTGGCGCCGGCCGGCGTCGACCGGGAACTGGCGGATCGCCTCGAGGAACGGCAGCGACTCGATGTCGCCGACCGTGCCGCCGATCTCGGTGATGACGACGTCGACGTCGCTCGTCTCGGCGATGAGCCGGACGCGCTGCTTGATCTCGTCCGTGATGTGCGGGACGACCTGGACGGTGCCGCCGAGGTAGTCGCCGCGGCGCTCGCGGCGGATGACCGAGTTGTAGATGCCGCCGGCGGTGACGTTCGACGCGCGCGTCGTGTTCGTGTTCGTGAAGCGCTCGTAGTGGCCGAGGTCGAGGTCGGTCTCGGCGCCGTCCTCGGTCACGAAGACCTCGCCGTGCTGGTACGGCGACATCGTCCCGGGGTCGACGTTGATGTAGGGGTCGAACTTCTGCAACCCGACCGAGAGGCCGCGGGCGACGAGCAGGCGGCCGATCGAGGCGGAGGCGATGCCCTTCCCCAGCGACGAGACGACACCGCCGGTGACGAAGATGTATCGCGGCCTGCTCACGCTCGGTCCCTGAGTCTAGCCTGGGCTGCGGGGCGCACCGAGGCAACCTAGCGAGCGCGGCGGACGCGCTCGCGGCGGGGTTCGCCGCGACGCCGCGACCCGTAACGTGCACGGTCCGCCACGGGACTATGAGGGCAGAGATGAGCGACACGAACACGAACCCCACCACCAAGATCACCAAGACCGACGACGACTGGCGGCGCGAGCTCGACCCGGACGCCTACGCGGTCCTGCGCCACGCCGCGACGGAGCCCCCGTGGGCCGGGCGCTACGTGCAGGAGAAGGGCGACGGCGTCTACCGGTGCGCCGGCTGCGGCAACGCGCTCTTCGGCTCCGACACGAAGTTCGAGTCGGGCTCGGGCTGGCCCAGCTTCACCGACCCGATGTTCGCCGAGGCGGTCGAGACGCGCACCGACACGTCGCACGGCATGGTGCGGACCGAGGTCGCCTGCGCGCGCTGCGGCGGCCACCTGGGCCACGTCTTCGACGACGGCCCGCGAGACCGCGGGGGCCTGCGCTACTGCATCAACTCCTGCGCGCTGGACCTCGAGCGTCAAGACACCTAGACGGTTGATTCCGCGGCCGCGTGTGCGAGGGGTCGCGGGATCGTCGGGCACCGACGGGCGCAGCCCGTCGGTCGGACCGAGCGAGGGGCCCCATCCGCCGGCGCGCACCGCCGGCGGAGCCGGTGGTCGTGCACCGCCTTCGACTGAAACGGACCGCCCGCCCGGCGATCCGGCGCCCCCAGACCGCGGCATCCGCCGGGCACCGACGGGCGAAGCCCGTTGGTCGGGCGGGCTCAGGGAATCAACCACCTGCTAGCGGTAGCCCGTCGTGTCGGCCGGGCGGCCGGCGTCCTGGACCTCCACGAGATAGCGCCAGGCGTCCGGCCGCGAGCCGTCGAGGTCCGTGAAGCCGTAGGTCTGGGCCAGCCCGCCGCTCGACAGCGAGCGCCCGTTGTGGCGGTCTCGGCCCGGGTCGGCCGCCAGCGCGGCCACGGCCCGGCCCACGAACCGGGGCGACTCGGAGATCGCGAAGTGCGGTACGCGCTGCAGCGCGTCGCGCCACGTCTCCTCCGTGACCCCGAACGCGTCGAGCATCATCTCGGACCGAAGCCACCCCGGCGTCAGCGCGACCGCGGTGGCCCCGTGCGGCGCGAGCTCCCGCGACTGCGAGAACGCCAGCCGGAGGACCGCGGCCTTGGCCAGGTCGTAGAACGCGTTGACGCGCAGGCGCTCGGCGTTGTACTCGGCCGTCCCGTCGGTCATCTCGACCACTAGGCCGCCCGGCTGGCGGATGAGGAGGGGCAGCGCGTGGTGGCTCGTGACGAGATGGGTGTCGACCGCGAGGCGCAGCATCCGCAGCCCCGCGTCGAGGTCGTGCTCCCACAGCGGCGTGTCCCACTCGAAGAGCCGCTCGGCGCCCCAGATGTCGTTGACGAGCACGTCGAGGCGCCCCTGCTCGGCGTCGATGCGCGCGACGAGGCCCGCGACCTGCTCGGGCTCCAGGTGGTCGACCCGCACGGCGATGCCCGCGCCGCCGGCCGCCGTGACCCGCTCGGCCGTCTCCTCGATCGTCTCGGGCCGGTCGTACTCTGAGCGCTGCGCGCGCGTCGTGCGACCGCTGCAGTAGACCGTGGCGCCGGCCTCCCCCAGGGCCACCGCCGTCCCGCGCCCGGCGCCGCGCGTCGCGCCCGCCACGAGCGCCACCTTGTTCGCGAGGGTCACGCCGCCTTCAGCAGCTCCTTCGCGTGCCGGCGGGCGGCGACGTCGCCCGCGTCCGCTCCGAGCATGCGCACGAGCTCGCCGACCACGTCGCGCGGGGCGAGCGCCCGCACCGTCGCGCGCGCGGGCTCGACGCCGACGTCCTTGTCGATCGAGAAGTGGCGGGCCGCGAGCGAGGCGATCTGCGGCAGGTGCGTGATGCAGAGCACCTGACGGCCGGCCGCGAGCGCGCGCAGCTGCGCGCCGACCGCCCGCGCGGTGACGCCGCCGATCCCCGCGTCTACCTCGTCGAAGACGAGCGTCGCCTCGCCGCCTGCGCCGGCGGCCCCGAGGAGGGCGAGCATGACCCGCGAGAGCTCGCCGCCCGAGGCGATCTCGCGCACGGGCGCGGCGGGCACGCCCGGGTTCGCGGCGAGCGCGAACTCGACCGCGTCCGCACCCGCGGGACCGGGCTCGCGCGGGGCGAGCGCGATCTCGAAGCCGGCGCCCTCCATCGCGAGCTCCTTCAGGCGCTCGCGCACCGCTGCTGCGAGCGCCGGCGCGCGCGCCGTCCGCGCGGCCCGCAGCTCGTCGGCGCGCGCCGCGAGCGCGTCGCGCGCCCGCGCGAGGGCCGCCTCGGTCGCCTCGAGCGAAGCCTCCGCGCTTAGGAGCTCGTCGCGCCGCGCGCGGCAGGCGTCGGCGTGCGCGAGCACCCCGGCGATCGTCCCGCCGTGCTTGCGCGCGAGCCGGTCGAGGATCGCGAGGCGCTCCTCGACGGCCTCGAGCGCGCCCGGGTCGGCCTCGAGCCCGTCGGCGTAGCGGCGCAGCTCCCCGCCGAGGTCATCGGCTTCGATCGCGAGCGCCCGCCAG
>DATNGY010000107.1:0-3215 GCA_035605735.1 Solirubrobacteraceae bacterium | reverse complement strand
CGCGCTCGACGAGCCACGCCGCGCGGAGCTCGCCGCGCGCGCCCGCGAGAGCGCCGGGCGCTTCGCGTGGCCGGCCGTCGCAGGGGAGGTGCTCGGGGCCTACGAGGACGCGATCGCCGCGCCGAAGGCGAGCACCGTCGCCGAGCGCGTCGGCGTCTTCGTCGGAGCGGTGCCCGCCGACCTGGGCCCGGTCACGCGGCCGCAGCGCCTGCCGAGCCTCGAGCCCGAGCTCGCCGCCGCGCGCCCGCGCGTGCGGGCCGTGGCCCGCAAGGCGGCGATCGGCGCCGCGGGGCTCGCCGGCACCGGCCTGGCGTGGATGGCGCTGCAGCGCATCGGCCTCGATCGCATCGCCACGAGCCTGCTCGCCGCCACGCCGATCTGGGTCTTCGTCGGTCTCGGGCTCATGTGCGCGTCGATGGCCGTCCGCGCTCTCGCCTGGCACTCGATCCTGCGCGCGGCGCTGCCGGCCGCGAGCGTGCGCGTCTCCGACGCGCTCCAGGGCACGTTCATCGGCGTGCTCATGTCCGCGACATTGCCCGCGCGGCTCGGCGAGCCCTCGCGCGCGCTCATCGTCGCCCGGCGAACGGGGCGCCCGCGCGAGTACCTGCCGACGGTCATCGGGACGATCGTCTCCCAGACGCTGCTCAACGTGCTGGCGCTCGTGCTGCTGGGCATCGTCATGTTCTCGACGGTCGACCTCTTCGAGCAGCGCCACCGCGCGCTGCTGGCCTTCGCCCTGACGCCGATGGCGCTCCTCGTCCTCGTGCTCGTCGCCCCTGCGCTGCTGCGCGGCGGCGTGCCGTCGCGCTCCAAGCGCGTGCAGGCCTGGGCTCGCCGCGCGCGCTCGGCGACGATGCAGGTCCGCGCCGGCCTGAAGGTCTTCCGGACGCCGCGGCTGGGCGCCAGCGCCGTGGCACTCCAGCTCGGCGCCTGGGCCGTCCAGTGGCTCTCGTGCTACGCGCTCCTGGTGGCCCTCGGGCTCGACGACCGGGCGGGCATCGGCGCCGCCGCTGCGGTGCTCTTCGCGGTCAACGTTACCGCGGTGCTGCCGGCGACGCCTTCGAACCTCGGGGTCTTCCAGGCCGCGTGCGTCGCCGTCCTGCACGGCGCCTACGGCGTGGGGGCGGCCGACGCGCTCGCCTTCGGGATCATCCTCCAAGCCGTGGAGATCGCGACCGCGGTCGTCATGGGCGCCCCCGCGCTGCTTAAGGAGGGGCTGAGCTGGCGCGACGTCCGCCTGCGCGCAATGCACACGGCCCCGGTCGAGCTTCCGCCGCTGCCGGCGAGCCGCCGCGCGGAGCCCGCGCGCGCCGAGGCGTGAGACCCCACCGCGGGTCCTCCCACGACGACGCCACGAGCACTGCGGAGCATCGCGCAGGAAGACCCGGGGACGCCTGGGTCTACCTGCTGCGCTGCGCCGACGGCTCCCTCTACTGCGGCTGGACCGTCGACCTCGACCGCCGGCTCGAGGCCCACTCCGCCGGCCGCGCGAGCCGCTTCACGCGCTCGCGCCTGCCCGTCGAGCTCGCGCTGGCCCTCGCGATGCCCGACCGCGGCGCCGCGCGCCGCGAGGAGGCGCGGATCAAGGCGCTCTCGCGCGCGGACAAGCTCGCGCTCATCGCGACGGCGCCGCACCGGCCAGACAATCCGGGCAGATCGCGCTGAAGAGCACGCGCCGGTCGGCGTTCGGGGGCGCGGATCGTCACGGTGATCGCATCGCGCAGCTGCGCAGCGGCGGTCCCCGCGGCGCGCGCGGCCGCGCGGTCGCGGCAGTCGCGGGCCATCGCCTCGCGCGCCGGCGGAAGAGGGCGCGGTACTCGCGGCCGGTCGCCGGGAGCGGCGCGGCCGCGCCCTAGTGGCTACCGCAGGCGCCGAGCGCGCAGATCAGGGCCGCTAGCCCTGCCGCACACGCACCGCGGTGCCGTACGCGCAGATCTCCGTCCACGTCGACCCCAGCTCCGAGGTGTCGAAGCGGAAGGCGATGATCGCGTTGGCGCCCTTGCCCTCGGCTGCCTCGACGAGGCGCTCCGTGGCATGGTCGCGCCCGTCGGCGAGCATCTTCGTCATCCCCTTGAGCTCGCCGCCGACGAGCGACTTGACGCTCGCTCCGATCTGGGAGCCGACGTTGCGCGAGCGCACCGTGAGCCCGAAGACCTCGCCGAGCACCTCCTCGATCTCGTAGCCGGGGAGGTCGTTCATCGTCGAGATGATCATGGGACGAGCCTAGACCGAACGCGAAGCGAGAGGAGCACCGATGAACGATGACCTCGAGGCGACGGGCCGCGCGCTCGTCGAAGCCGGGTCCTACATGACGCTGGGCACCGCCGACGCGAGCGGCCGGCCGTGGGTCTCGCCCGTTTGGTACGCGCCGGCGGGGCTGCGCGAGCTGCTCTGGGTGTCCTCCCCGGGCGCGCGGCACTCGCGCAACCTCGCCGCGCGCGCGGACGTGAGCCTCGTCATCTTCGACTCGACCGCGCCTCCGGGGGCGGCCTCGGCGTTCTACGCGGCGGGGGTCGCATCCGAGGTCTCCGACGCTGAGCTCGAACGTGCGGTGGCGATCTTCTCGGCGCGCTCGGTGGCGCGGGGGCTCCCGGCGTGGACGCGGGCGGACGTCGACCCGCCGGCTCGCCATCGCCTCTACCGCGTAACGGCCTCCGAGCTCTTCGTCCTCGGCGAGGGCGACGAGCGCTTGGCGATCGATCCCTGACGGGCGGCCGCGCGCACCGCGGCCGCCGTCCCCATGGGATCGCGGGTCACGTCGGCCCAGCGCAGGCGCAGGACGCGGACCCCCGCGGCCTCCAGGGCGGCGTCCTTGCGCGCGTCGCGAGCCCGCTTGGCCGCCGTCGCGTGGAAGCGCGCGCCGTCTGTCTCGACCGCGACCCGCAGGCTCGGGAACCAGAAGTCCACCCGCCACGGACCGAGCTGCGCTTGCGTCCGCGGCCGCGGCAGGCCCTGGGCGGCGCACAGCTCGAGGAAGCGCAACTCGAGGACCGACTCGACCTGCCCGGGCTCGACGGCATCGGCGAGGAGCGCGCGGAGCCTGGTAGCGCCGCGGCGCGCGCAGCTCCGCGTCCTTCGACCCGCGCCATGCGTGCGCCGCGTCACACGCGCGGTCGGGCCCGGACGCGCGAGAGGGGCGCCGCGGGTGGCGGCGCCCCTCTCGTTTGCCGGTGCCGTGATGGCTAGGCGTGTGCGCCCTTCGGGCTGCGGGCGCG
>DATNGY010000106.1:0-5150 GCA_035605735.1 Solirubrobacteraceae bacterium | reverse complement strand
GAGGCTCGTCGTCGTGGCGCGGGAGCGCACGCGCCAGTACGCGAACCTCTCGTGGGGCGTGCTCAGCGGCCTCGTCCGCACGCTCGACGAGCGCGACGCCCGCGCGGCGCGCCACTGCGCCGCCGTCGCCGCCTTCTCGCGCGACATCGCCCGGCACGTCGGGCTCTCCAAGCGCGAGCAGGAGCTCGCCCACACCGCGGGGCTCCTGCACGACATCGGCAAGTTCGCCCTCTCGGATCGCGTGATGGAGCGCGGCGGCGTGCTCGAGGAGTCCGACTGGCGCGGCGTCCGTCGGCATCCGGAGATCGGCGCCGAGCTGCTGCGCGACCTCGGCGTCTACGGCCCCGTGGCCGACATCGTCCGCTCCCACCACGAGCGGATCGACGGGCGCGGCTACCCGCGACGGCTGCGCGGCGACGAGATCCCGGACATCGCCCGCATCGTCGCCGTCGCCGAGGTCTACGACACGCTGACCGCGCCCGACACCTATCGGACGCCGATGACCTCGTTCGAGGCGCTGACCGAGCTGCGGCGGGTCGCGGGCTCGCAGCTCGACGGCGGCTACGTCGAGGCGCTCGCGACGCTTCTGGCCGGCCGCGGCACCGACTACCGCCACGCCGACGAGGCGGACTTCGACCGCGAGCTCGACATCGAGCGTCGCATGAACGAGGCCGTCGCGCCCTAGCGAGTGCCCTACGTCCACGCCCCCGCGAGCGCCCACCGGCCGCGAGCGAAGCGCGGCCCCAGCGTCGCCAGGCGCACGAGCATGAGGACGTCGAGCGCGACCCACACGAGCGCGATCGTGCCTGCCACGAGGACCAGCGGCACGAAGACAACGGCGGCCGCGACCATCGCCACGGCGAGGAAGCCCGCGTCGCCGGCGCCGATGAGGATCCCGTCGAGCGCGAAGACGAGCGCGGCCGGCGGCCAGAGCATGCAGAAGAATGGCCACATCGCCCGCGCGCGATCGAGGACGGCGGGGTCGTTCGTGAACGCGCGCGGGACGAGCGCGTGGCCGGCGAGGAGCGCGAGGCCGAGCACGACACCCGCCGCCAGCGAGAGCTCGAGCATGCGCCGCGCGGCCGCGCGCGCCTCCCCGAGGCGCCCGGCCCCGAGCGCGCGTCCGACGATGACCTGGCCCGCGATCGCGATCGCGTCGAGCGCGAGCGCGAGGAACGAGAAGAGCTGAAAGCCGATCTGGTGGGCGCCGAGCGTCGCCGTGCCGATGCGCGCGCAGACCGCCGTCGCCAGCACGAAGCACCCGAGCAGCGCCCCGGTGCGCACGGCGAGCTGGGCGCCGATCGACACGAGTGAGCGGATGCGCGCGACGTCGGGCCGGCGCCCAGCGCCGGAGGCGCGCAGGAGCACGGCGACGAAGGCCGCGCCCATGCCGGCCTGGGCCAGCACCGTGCCGAGCGCCGAGCCGTCGAGCCCGAGGTCGAGGCCGAAGACGAGCACGAGCTCGAGCACGACGTTCACTACGTTGGCCGCGACGACGATGACGAGCGGGGTGCGCAGGTCGGCGACGCCGCGCAGCCACCCCTGGCCGGCCAGCGCGATGAGCGCCATCGGCACGCCGAGCGCCGCGATCCGCAGGTAGCGCGCCGCGAGGTCGGCCACGTGGCCGTCCCCACCGAGCAGCGTGACGAGCGGATCGGCGGTCGCCGCCACGACCGTCGCGAGCAGCACGCCGAGCGCTGTCGCCAGCCACAGCGCCTGCGCGGCGAGCGCGTGGGCCTCGGCCCGCTCGCCGGCTCCGTGCAGGCGCGCGACGCGCGCGGTCGTCCCGTACGTGAGGAAGATGCATAGCGCGACGAGCGAGGAGAGCACGGTCGAGGCGAGCGCGAGCGCGGCGAGCTGCGTGGTGCCGAGGTGGCCGACGATCGCCGTGTCGGCGAGCAGGTAGAGCGGCTCGGCCGCGAGCGCCCCGAGCGCCGGGACCGCAAGGCCGACGATCTCGCGGTCGTAGCGCGAGCGCAGCACGACGGCCAACTCTACGATCCGCTCCATGGCCCGGCCGATTGCTCTCGCCGTGTGCGCGCTGCTCGCGCTCGGCGGGTGCGGAGCCGACGAGCCTGCGCTCGACGATGCGTGCACCCAGTCCTCCGAGGCGATCGTGCGCGCGCTCGCGCGCGCGCCCGCGCCCGTGGCGCTGAGCTCCGGGGCGCGGTTGTCTGACTGCGTGCGCAACGCGCGCAGCGACTCCGACCTGCAGAACGCCGGGATCGTCCTCGTCCGTGCGGCCGACGAGCTCGCCGATCGCGCCGATCGCGGCGACACCCGGGCCGCGGTCGCGCTCGGCTACCTCGTGGGCGCCGCCCGGCGCGGCGCCGCGCGGACGTCGGGGATCCACGCCGAGCTCGTGCGCCGCGTCGAGCGCGCGAGCGCCTACGTCGAAGCGCCGCGTGCGGCGGCGGCGCTGCGGCGCGGCCTGCGCGCGGGCGAGGCGACGGGATGAGGCTGCGCCTGTTCCACGCCCCCGACGGCGCGCGCGTCGCCTACCGCGAGGCCGGGACGGGCCCGGCGATCGTCCTCCTGCACTCCGCGCTGCTCTCGCACCGCGAGTTCGAGCCGGTCGTCGAGCACCTCGCCGACCGCTTCCGCCTAGTCCTCCCCGACCTGCCCGGTCACGGCGACTCCGAGGACCGCCCCCGCCACCCGTACACGCTCGACTGGCTCGCCGAGGTCCTCTCTGCCTTCTGCATCGAGAGCGCCGGGCCGCGACCGATGGTGGGCGGCCACGGGCTCGGGGCGCAGATCCTGCTGCGCTCGCTCGAGCTCGGGCTGCTCGCTCCGGAGAAGCTGATCCTGATGCCGAACGCGCTGCACCGCCGACCGCCGCGCGAGCCGTGGCGGCGGGTCGCCCGGGCCGGCGCCGTCCCCGGGCTCGACCGCCTCGTCACGCACGTCGCGCGCGCGACGCTGCGCCCGGAGCGCGGCGTCCGCCTGACCGCCACCGGCGCGCCGGCCGCCCGCGACCTCGCGCGCCACGCGGTCGCCGACATCGGGGGCAACGCGAACCTCGCGCGCTCGTGGGCGCGGCTGGCGCGGCGGCTGCCGAAGGGCGCCCGGCGCGAGCTCCTCGACCTCTATCCGCGGCTGCAGATGCCCGTGCTCCTCCTCTGGGCCGACCGCGACGAGCGCCACCCCCTCCAGGCGGCCGAGGAGGCGCTCGACCTGCTGCCCGACGCGCAGCTGCGCATCCTCAGCGGCACGGGCTTCCTCATCGCCTACGACGACGCCGTCGGTGTCGCGCGCGAGCTGGCGGCGTTCTGCGGCTAGTGGTTCCGTCCGTAAGTATGTGCGCCGTCCAGGTGGGCGCCGGCGCCGCCTGGCGAGGGAAGGACCCACCCACCCAGGCTGCAATGGCAGCGCCATTGCCCCGACGCGGGCACCGCCGGCCGCGGGCCGGTGGTCGCACGTGGCCAGGCGGTGATCGGCGGCCGCCTGGCGGCGTGCGTACTTGCGGGCGGAACCACTAGTTCGAGCGTATCGGCAGCGGGTCGATCCGCCCGACGATGAGCAGGTAGGGGGCCGCGCCCACGATCGACAGGCCGCCCGAGAGCGCGAGCGCGGCCGTGTAGGAGCCGCCGCTGGCCGCCACCAGCGCGCCCGTCGTCGTCGCCCCGAGGACGCCGGCGCGATTCTCCGCGAAGTTCTGGATGCGGCCGATCGACGCGACGTGGCCCGGCGTCGGCGCCACGTCGGAGGGCAGCGACCACACGGCCGCGGCCGCGAACGTCAGGCTTGCGTAGCAGCCGGGCGCGAGCGTGACGACGGCGGCGACCGCCGGGAGCGAGTGCAACGCGTTCCGTGATGAACGGTTCCCCTCGGTACGGTTGGCGCGTTCGAGATCCGAGCGCGGAGGGGATCGTCATGCACGTGGAGGCCGAGACCGTCGTCCAGCGGCCGCGCAGCGAGGTCTTCGACGACCTCGCCCGCGCCGAGCACCTGCCCGAGTACGTGACCCAGTTCGACTGGGTCCGACCGGTGTCCGAGGGCGAGCCTGCGCTCGGGACGAGATACAGCTACAAGATGGCTCGCGGCCAGGCCGAGGGCACGTTCGACTGGACGGAGTTCGATCGGCCCAACCGGCTCGCCTGGCACGGGCCGCCCGCGAAGGCGGGGCCCGGCACGATGGAGCCCTCGGGGTGGTGGGAGCTGACCGACGAAGGCCCGGGGACGCGCGTCAAGCTCGTCATGACGCCGCGGCCGGGAGGCCTCTTCAAGCTCATCGCGCCGCTCATGGCGATGGGGATGCGCAAGGGCAATGCGCAGGCGCTCGAGCGGCTCAAGCAGCGGCTCGAGCGGGCGCCGGGAGCCTAGGGCGGGCCGGCCCCGGTCCTCGATTCGGTCGCCGTGACGACCGGCGCGTCGCCGCGCCGCTGAAAGCGGGTCGAGTGGTCGATCGACGGTCACATGGACCGTCCAGCGACCGCTCGGCGCCCGGTCCTTCTCGATCAGTGGCAGATCGTGCGCAATGTCCGCCACTCGCTCGATCGCGGAGCTGGCAGCGAGGCAGCACGGGCTCGACGCCGCGGGCGCCCGCGTCGCCGAGTGATCCCGAAGGCGTCGATGCGACGCCAAAGAGACCACTCGCGCTCGCTGCCAGCTACGTCGTGGTCTGGCCCGACCCTCGATGCCGGGCGCGACCGCGAGGCTTCCAAAGCGTCGCGGCCCCCGCGCCCGCCGAAACGACCGGAGCGTGCGCGGCAGTGCCGTCCGAGGCAGCCGGGCGGCCCCCCATTTGACATGTGACCATTTGGTCACATATTCGCTCCGCTCATGGACGCGGGGTTCAGGGCGCTGGCAGACCCGACTCGCCGGAGCCTGCTCGACGCGCTCTTCGCGCGAGACGGGCAGACGCTCAGCGAGCTGGAGCACCGGCTTCCGCAGACGCGCTTCGGCGTCATGAAGCACCTCCGAGTGCTCGAGGACGCCGGCCTGATCACGACCAGGCGTCGCGGTCGCGAGAAGCTGCACTTCCTGAACCCCGTCCCGATCCGGCTCGTCCACGACCGGTGGGTGAGCAAGTACGCCGAGCCTTGGGCCGCCACCTTGACCGGCCTGAAGCGCAGACTGGAGGAACGGACGATGGAGAAGGTCTTCCAGATCTACATCAAGACGACGCCCGAGCGGCTGTGGGAGGC
>DATNGY010000105.1:0-7849 GCA_035605735.1 Solirubrobacteraceae bacterium | reverse complement strand
TAGACCGGCGGCTGGTCCCGTGCGACGTTGGCGAGCACGCGCTCGTCCAGGGTGATCCGGACCGGCCCGGCCGGTGTGTGCGCGGTGAAGCGCACCGGATGGCGGCGCAGCCGCCGCCCGACCTGCCCGAGCCGGGTGAGGACGCGGCGGCCGGAGCAGCGGTGCGTGCGCCGGCAGACCAGCCCGATGACGCGCCGCACGCTTCGCAGCACGTCTCGGTTCCAGCGGTCGAACGCGATCGGGAAGGCGCCGTCGAGGACGATCGAGCGGACATGCGCGGGGTGCCGCGCGGCGTACACCGGCATGAGAAACGTGCCGTAGGAATCGCCCCAGAGATCCAGCTTGTCGAGACCGAGCGCCGCCCGCACGGCGTCGATGTCGTCGGCGACCGCTGCCGAGCCGTAGACGCCGGCGTGCGCGCCCACGTCAGGGCCGCAGATTCCCGCGATGTCCGTGAAGTCGAGCGTCAACGGATTGTGGCGCGCCAGGCTCGGACACATCAGAGCCCCCGATTGCCCGGTTCCGCGGGGATCGATCAACAGCAGGTCGCGGTCGCGTCGCAACGGTGCGAGCGGCTGCAGGTACCGGCTCGCGTCGGCGATCGTCGCCTCGCCGGGACCGCCGGGGTTGGGGACGATCGTGCCGACGGCCGGACGGGTCGTGTCCGTATGCGGCACCACGGCATAGCGGATGTCGATCGTGCCCGACGACGCGTTCTGCCGATCGAGCGGCACCGTCACGGTGCCGCAACGCATGCCGGCAGGGCACGGCGGTTCAGCCTGCGCGGACGCGCCGGGCGCGAAGCCGACGAGCGTGAGCGCGCAGATGGCGGGCAGCGCACGAGTGGCGCGAACGGTGTGCCGTGGGGTGACGGAGCGCATCGCCCACTCTCCTCTCCTGGACCCCTTCGATCAGCCACGCGACAACGAGGCGGCCCCCCGTCGCCGCCCGGTCGCGTGCATCCGCGTGTTGGATGCTTCGAGCGACACTACATCGGTGGGCGCAACGACCACAACCGCTCCACCGGTTCGCGGTCGGGCGCGCCTGGTCAGCCTCCTTCGAGCAGGCGCCGCAGCGTCTCGGGGGTGTCGTGGTCGGGCAGTGGCGAGTCGAGGAGGAGCCGCTGGTCGGGCGCCTCGGTGTGGCGGAAGACGGCGTGCTCGAAGGCGAGCGGTCCGAGCAGCGGATGCTCGATGTCCTTGCGTCCCTCGCCGGCCCTGATGAGGCCGCCGGCCGCGGGATCGGCTCGCAGGCCGTGAGCACGTGCGCGTCACCGCGGCAGCGGCGGCCGACGGGGCTGACGCCGCCTCACCGGCGGGCGGCCCCGTTCGGTCGCAGGACGCCCTCGAGGCGCAGGATGCGCCGCAGGATCGCCAGCGAAGACGCGTACGTCGAGTCCATGCCGTAGTAGGAGAGCCCGCGCGCGCCGAGCGTGCGCGCCTGCGTGTACGGCGTGTCCGACGCGTAGTGGATGACGCCGAAGTCGATCGGGAGCTTGGAGAAGTTCACGGCCTCCCCGACCGGGTAGCGGTCGGCGTCGGCGATCTCGTAGACCGCGTTGCAGTATGGGCCGGTCTCCATCTCCACGACCGTGAACGCCTCGCGGTAGTAGAAGTCGAGGTACTGGCGGTTCTGCAGGAACGTGCTCTTGACGGTCACCGTGCGCTGGTTGTCCAGGCCCGTGCCGAAGCGCAGGTCGGGGCCGATGTCGTCGACGCCGAACGCGTTGTCGAGCCAGTAGGTCGTCCCCGAGTGCTCGTCGTGGACGACGCTCGAGATCATCACGTCGCCGACGTCGGCGTTCAGCGTCGCCGCCTTGCCGAGGACGTAGACGCCGCGCAGCGCGGCCGCGTCGACGGCGACCTCGTGGAGGAGGTTGTAGGCGGCGAGGCCGAGGGGGTAGTCGACGTTGACGACGACCGCGGGCGACGCGGCGAGTCGCCCGGCGTCGACGTCGCCGAGCCGCGGGTCCAGGCGCTCGGCCTGCAGTCGCGCGAGCGGGATGACCTGCGCCGCGACGCGCAGGGCGGTGTGCGAGCGCAGGTGCTCGACGCCCGCCCCGACCTCCGCGTGGCGCCGGCGCTCGCGCAGCTCGGGGCCGCCGGCGTCGAAGAAGGCCCGGGCCACGAAGTAGAGGAAGTTCTCCCACGAGCCCTCCGTGCGGCCCTCGCGGAAGGCCTCGAGCTCGCCCTTGAGGTCGTCGTCGTGGCCGCGCTCGACGAAGGCGACGAGCTCGTCCTCGCGCTCGCGCGCGAGCCCCGTGACGAGGTTCGAGAGCGAGTGCGTGTTGGAGGAGACGAAGTACAGCGGCCCGTCGGGGCCGGCGGCCGCGACGACGCGCTCGCGCGCCGGCGCCCACCAGCGCCGCGTCATGCGCACGTAGCCGACCTGGGTCCCGCCGAGCATGCGCACGCGCAGCGACAGCCGGCGCTCGGCGACCGCGCGCAGGCGCTCCTCGAAGCGGTCGCCCCAGGCCTCGCGCAGCCTGACCCAGTCGGCCTCGGCGCCGCCGACCACCTCGGAGCACGCGGCCGGGGCGACGGCGTCGCCCTCCGGCGGCCAGCCCGCCGCGCGCATCCGCCGTTGCAGCTTGTTCCACTCGAGCTGGAAGGCGACGAGCGTCGGGATCAGGTCGTCGACGTCGGACTCGCTGGCCAGGAGGACCGCGAAGACGCTCTCGCCGCTGTCGTACCAGCGCCGGCGGCGGGCGGGGGCCTCCACCGGGTCCCACGTCTCCAGCGGGCCGAAGCCCGCGCGCGCGAAGAGCGCCGCCTCCTGGCCCATGACGATGAGCTCGGCGCGGACGATCGCGTCGGGCAGGCGCCGGATCGCGTAGAGGAAGGCGCCCAGGTCGGGCTCCTCGGAGTCGGCGAGCGGGTGCAGGCTCGAGCCCATCGCCCGGTGCGAGGGCTCGAGGATGCGCAGCCGCGTCTCGCCGCTGGAGCGCAACAGCGTCGAGTATGTGCGCTGGTAGAGCTCGACCTCATCGGAGAGGTTCGACGGGCCCGTCGGCGGCGCGGCCGGCGAGCCGCTGACCGTGAGGCGGGCGACGGCCATCAGCGCCTACTCGGGGACATAGGGCCGTCCGGCCGCGGCCGGCGGGCGCGAGCGCCCGATGACGCCCGCGACCGCGATCAGGGTCAGCACGTAGGGCAGGGCCTGGAAGAGCACCGCGGACGACTCGGAGAACGTCGGCAGGCGCTGCGCGAGCGCGCTGGAGAACCCGAAGAGCAGCGTCGCCGCCAGCGCGCCGCCGGGGCGCCAGTTGCCGAAGATCACCGCGGCCAGCGCGATGAAGCCGCGCCCGGCCGTCATGCCCTGGTTGAACGAGCCGAGGAACGCGATCGAGAGATAGGCGCCGCCCAGCGCCGCGAGCACGCCCGACGCGACGACCGCGAGGTAGCGCGTGCGCAGAACGCCGATGCCCACGGTCGCCGCCGCCCGCGGGCTCTCGCCGACGGAGCGCAGTCGCAGCCCCGACGGCGTCCGGAACAGGTAGACCCAGAGCGCGAGCACGCCGAGCAGCGCGATCCAGGTCAGCAGGTTCGTGTGGCCGACGGCGTCGCCGACGAAGGGGATCGACTTGACGCCGGGGAGGCTGACGTCGGGCACGCGCGGGATGTCGTCGGGCGTTCCCTGGTCGCCGTAGTGGTCTAGGAACACGTAGCCGGTCACGCCTAGGGCGAGCAGGTTGAGGCCGGTGCCCGAGACGATCTGGTCCGCCCGCAGCGTGATGGCGAAGAACGCGTGCACGAGGGCGAGCGCGCCGCCGGCGATCATGGCGACGAGCAGGCCGAGCTCCCACGAGCCCGTGAGGTCGGCCCCGAAGATCCCGAAGAACGCGCCCATGAGCATCATGCCCTCGAGCGCGATGTTGATGACGCCCGAGCGCTCGCAGACGATCCCGCCGAGCGCGCCGAAGGTCAGCGGCGTCGCGTAGCGCAGCGTCGCCGCCACGAGCGCCGACCACGTGACCACGTCGCGCAGGTGCCCGACGCCCGAATGTGTCGCGGCAACGGCGCCCGCCGCGCCGGCGACGCCGGCCGCGATCGCGCCCCACCCGAGCCGGCGCTCGCCGCCGCGCAGCGCCCACGCGCCGCCGCCGACCGCGGCGGCAGCGAGCACGAGCGACGGGGCCGGCGTCCGCACGAGCGCGGGCGGGAGCGCGATGAACCACGCCACCGCGCCGAGCGCGATCCCCGCCCAGCCCGCCTGGCGCGCGCTCAGCGTGCGCGTCGGGCGCGCGGTGGCCACGGCGGTGCTCACCGGGCGACCTCGTGGGTCGGCGATCCGCGGTCCGAGCGCCGCACCACCCGGCGCCCCTGCCGGAGGAGCCCGAGGACGATGACGTCGGCGCTGACGAGGAGGATGACGAGTCCCTGGATGATGAGCGTGAGGTTCGCGGCGAGCTCGGGCTCGAAGATCGAGGGGTCGAGGTTGCGCTGCGAGGTCCCGCTCAGCAGGGCGCCGAAGAGCAGCGCGGCGGCGCCGGTCCCGAGCGCCGTGCTGCGCCCGAGCAGCGCGACCGCGATCCCGTAGAAGCCGATCTGAGTCGCCGTGTTGATGTCGTTCGTGGCGATCCGGAACTCCCACCCGAGGATGTCCATCGCCCCGGCGAGGCCGGCGAACCCTCCCGACACGGCCATGACGAGCGCGTAGTTGCGCGCGACGCTCATCCCGCCGTAGCGCGCGGCCTCGGGGTTCAGTCCCACGGCGCGCACCTCGTAGCCGATCGTCGACCGGTTCATCACGAGCCAGAAGACGACGAGCGCGGCGAGCGAGACGAAGATCCCGACGTGCAGGCCCTGCAGCTGGGGGTCGCCCCAGAAGACCGGCAGCCGCGCCCCGGCCACGACGTCGTTCGACACCGGCACGGACCTCTGCGCGTCGCTCTGGAGCGGGCCGCCGAGCTGGAAGAGGTAGGCGCCGATCCAGAGCGCGATGTAGTTGAGCATGATCGTCGTGATCACCTCGTGCGCCCCGACGGTCGCCTTCAGCACGCCCGCGATCGCGGCCCACGCGGCCCCGGCCAGCGCGCCGGCGAGCACCGCGAGCAGGATGTGCGGCAGCTTCCCCATCCCGGCGAACGAGGAGCCCACCCACACCGAGGCGTAGACGCCGACGAGGTACTGGCCGTTGCCGCCGATGTTGAACAGCCCGCAGCGGAAGGCGAACGCCACCGCGAGCCCCACGAGGATGAGCGGCGTCGTGAGGAGCAGCGTCTGCTGCAGGTTCAGCGCGGCCGCGGGGCGGTCCGCGCTCGACGTCCACGGGAGCAGCCAGTTCAGGCCGCTTCCGTCGAAGATCGCCTTGTAGGTGGAGAACGGGTCGTGGCCCGTGACGAGGATGACGAGCCCGCCGGCGAGGAACGCGAGGACCGCGGTGAGCACGGGCACGACGACGCCGCCGCCGCGCACGTATGCGGCCAGGCGCGCCGCCGGGGTGCCCGCGGAGGCGCCCTCGAGGTCGTCCGGCGCCGGGGCCGCGCCGCTCACGCCGCCTCCCGGCGCCCGCCGGTCATGGCCAGGCCGAGCTCCTCCTCGCTCGCGTCGGGAGCGAACTCGCCGGCGATCCGGCCCTCGTAGACGACGAGGATGCGGTCGGCGAGCGCGCGGACCTCCTCGAGCTCGAGCGAGACGAGCAGGATCGCGCGGCCGGCGTCGCGCTCGGCCACGAGCCGCCGGTGGACGAACTCGATCGCCCCGACGTCGAGCCCGCGCGTCGGCTGGGCGGCGATCAGCACCCGTGGGTCGGCGGCGATCTCGCGGGCCACGACGCACTTCTGCTGGTTGCCGCCCGAGAGCGCAGAGGCGAGCGTCGCCGGCTCGCCGCCACGGACGTCGTACTCGCGCAGCAGGGCGGCCGCGCGCCGCGCCATGCGCTTCGTCGAGAGCCAGCCCCGGCGCGAGAGCCGCGGCGTGTTGTACTCGCGCAGCGCGAGGTTCTCGGCAAGCGTGAAGCCCAGGACGAGGCCGCGCCGCTGTCGATCCTCGGCGATGTGTGACACGCCGGAGCGCACGGTCTCGCGCGCCCCCGCCCCGGTGAGGTCGCGCCCGCCGACGAGGACCTGGCCGGACTCGACCCGCCGCAGCCCGGTGATCGCGTCGACGAGCTCGGCCTGACCGTTGCCGTCGACGCCCGCGAGGGCGACGATCTCGCCGGCGCGGACCTCGAGCGAGACGCCCGCGACGGCCTCGAGGCCGCGGTCGTCGCGGACGTGCAGGTCGCGCACCTCGAGCATCGGCTCGGCCGCCGTCGCGGGCGACTTCTCGACCTGCATGAGCACGTCGCGGCCGACCATGAGCCGCGCGAGCGAGGCCTCGGTCGCGCCCTCGGCGGGCACGGTGTCGACCTTGCGCCCGCGCCGCAGGACCGTGATCCGGTCGGCGATCTCGAGCACCTCGCCGAGCTTGTGCGAGATGAAGACGATCGCCGCGCCGTCGGCCTTCAGCGACTCGAGGATCTCGAAGAGCTCGCGCGCCTCCTGCGCTGTGAGGACGGCGGTCGGCTCGTCGAGGACGAGGATCCGCGCGCCGCGGTAGAGCGCGCGCAGGATCTCGACGCGCTGCTGCATGCCGACCGTGATGTCCTCGACCGTCGCATCGGGATCGACGGCGAGGCCGTAACGCTCCGAGAGCTCGCGCACGCGCGCGGAGGCCGCGCGCGCGTCGAAGAGCGCGCCGCGCCGCGGCTCGTTGGCCAGCACGATGTTCTCGGCCACGGTCATCACCGGGACGAGCATGAAGTGCTGGTGGACCATCCCGATGCCCAGGTCGATCGCCTGGCTCGGCGTCGTGATCTCGACGCGGTGGCCGTCGACGCGCATCTCGCCCGCGTCGGGCCGGTAGAGCCCGTAGAGGACGTTCATGAGCGTCGACTTGCCGGCCCCGTTCTCCCCGAGCAGCGCGTGGATCTCGCCGCGCCGCAGGTCGAAGTCGACGCCGTCGTTGGCGACGACCCCGCCTGGGAAGCGCTTCGTGATCCCGCGCAGCTCGAGGGCTGGGACCTCCATCCAGCGGTTACCCGACGGTGTCGGGGATCTGGATCGTTCCGGCCGCGATCTTCGCCTGCACGGCCTTGACCCGGGGTGCGTACTTCGCGCCCTTCGGGCTGACCTTGCCGATCCCGACGCCGCCGCTCTTGACGGTGGCCACGACGTCCTGCCCGCCGCCGTACTGGCCGGCCTGGGCACGCTTGATCGCGGTGAAGACCGCGACGTCGACCTTCTTCAGCGCGGAGGTCATGACCTGCGGCCCGAGGTAGGCCTGGTCGGCGTCGACGCCGATGCCCTGCACGCTCTTCTCCTTGGCCGCGTCGAGGACGCCGAGCCCGCACTGTCCGGCGACCTGGAAGAGGACCTTGGAGCCCTTCGAGGCCTGGTCGAGCGCGATCTCCTTGCACTTGGCCTGGTCGACGAAGTCCTGCGAGTAACCGTTGAGCATCTTGATCGAGCCGTCGGCCGCCTTCGCCCCGGCCTGGTAGCCCGCGATGTAGTGGTCGACGGGCGGGATCTTCTGGCCGCCGACGGACGAGATGACCTGCTTGCCGCCCTTCTTCTTGACGTACAGCCCGGCCATGTACCCGGCCATGTAGCCCGCCTCCTGCTCCTTGAAGAGCAGCCCGTGGACGTTCTTGGGCTTGCCCTTCAGCGCCGCCGACGGGAAGTCGATGATCGCGAAGTTCGTCTGCGGGAACGCCTTGGCGACCTTCGCCATGGCGTCGCCCATCAGGAAGCCGACGCCGATCACGAGGTCGTACTTCTGGCGCGCGAGCGTCGAGAGGTTCGGCACGTAGTCGGCGTTGGACTTCGACGTCAAGACGCGGATGTCCGCGCCGAGGTCGGACTTCG
>DATNGY010000104.1:0-2869 GCA_035605735.1 Solirubrobacteraceae bacterium | reverse complement strand
CGCGACGGGCCACGCCCGCGACCTCGCCCTGGCGTACGCGAAGGGGATCGGCTGCACGCGCGGCGGGGTCATCGAGACGACGTTCAAGGACGAGACGGAGACCGACCTCTTCGGCGAGCAGGCCGTCCTCTGCGGCGGCGCCTCGGCGCTGGTGCAGGCGGGCTTCGAGACGCTCGTCGAGGCCGGCTACGACCCGCAGATGGCGTACTTCGAGTGCCTGCACGAGCTCAAGCTCATCGTCGACCTCATGTACGAGAAGGGCCTGGCCGGCATGCGCTACTCGATCTCGAACACGGCGGAGTACGGCGACTACACGCGGGGACGGAGGGTCGTCGACGAGCACGTGCGGGCGCAGATGAAGGAGATCCTGCGCGAGATCCAGTCCGGCGACTTCGCGCGCGAGTGGATCGCCGAGAACCGCGCGGGCCAGGAGCACTTCCGCTCTCTGCGCGACCAGCAGGCGCACACCGAGGTCGAGGACGTCGGCCGCGAGCTGCGCTCCCACATGGACTGGATCAAGCCGAGCTTCTGAGGGCGGCGAGGATGAGGCCGGGCCGCTCGATGACTTGGCGCTGCGTGAATCGCAGCGTTCGCAGTCCGGCCGCTGCGAGGGTGGCGTCCCGGGCCCGGTCGCGTTCGAACGCGGCGCGCGTGCGGTGGAAGTGGAAGCCGTCGACCTCGACGACGAGCCGCTGCGCGGCAAACAAGAAATCGACGTCAAGGCCGGCGACCGGCGTGTTCACGCGCGGGCGCGGTATCCCGTGTGCGTCGCAGAGCGCGAGGAAGCGCTCCTCGAGCTCGCTGCGGGTCAGCGTCGTGCCGGCCTCGTGGCCGTCGAGGGCGCGGGCGAGGGCGCCGGCGCCGTGGTGGCCCGGATGAGTAGCGACGACGGTGCGCAGCTTGCGCAGGTCGAAGAGCTCCAGCACCGCGGCCTGATCGAGCGCGCGCTCGAGCGCGCGGGGCGGGAGCACCGATGCGAGGTCCAGCAGCGTGCGCGCCACCGTCGTCACCGGGATCGCGTCGAGGACCGTGACCTCGTCGGGGGCCAGGTCCAGGCGATGCGCGCGGACGCCGGCGAGGCCGCGTCCGGCGGCGCGCGGCACCGCCACATCGATCACGGACGCCGACGACGCGCGGAGCGCCCACAGCGCCGCGGCGCTCGCGTGGCTCAGAGCCGCGCCCGGGCCGCACGCCAGCACGGTGGCCATCCAGCGGCCGTGGCCGCTCAGGCGCGTGTGCCCGACGGCGTAGACGCCGCGGTAGACGGCGTGCAGTCGGCCCGTCGCAAGCCGGTTTGCCACCGCCCCGCGACCCAGCCCGAGCGCCTGGAGCTGGCGCCGCGCCACAACGCCATGCTGCTTGCAAGCCAGCGTTGCCACGGCCCGGTCGGGGGGTTCGGCGAGTTGTGCATGCATGTCATGCACAAGTCGCCAGACCCCCCGGGTTCGCCCCCCACGGGCGCTCGCTACGAGCTCGAGATCGCGCGCACGAGGTCGCCGACCATCTCCTCGTCGGCGTTGCGGGCGATGTCGGCCTGGCTCACGATCCCGACGAGGCGGTGCTCGTCGATCACCGGCAGCCGGCGGACCTTCTTGTCGATCATGGTCCGGACGGCCTCGCTGACGGGATCGTCGGCGCCGATCGTGACCGTCTCGCCGTCGCCCGCGCCGAGCTCGCCGGCGCGCACGGACGCCGGGTCCTTGCCCTGGGCGAGGACCTTCACGACGATGTCGCGGTCCGTGATCATGCCCTTGAGCCGATCGTCCTCGCCGCAGATCGGCATCGCGCCGACGTCGAGCTCCGCGAGCCGCTTGGCGGCGTCGAGCGCGCTGTCGTTCTCGCCGATGCAGCTGCAGTCCGAGCTCATGATGTCCCGCGCCTTCTGGTCGGCCATCGCTCCTCCCGGGTGTGGGTTGCGGGTTGGGGGCGCGGTACCCCATCAGGCCCGGGCGGTACACTGATCGAGCCGTCGCGACTGGCGTTCACAGGTGGAAGCGACCACCGGGGAGCGGCGGCCTCGCTCCGCCGCACGCCTGGGCACCCACCGTCCCTCGACCCGTCAGGACCGAGCCGTGAACGCCACCGCCCTGCGCATCCCCGAGAGCCTCAAGCCCGCCGACGGGCGCTTTGGCTGCGGCCCGTCGAAGGTCCGCCCCGAGCAGCTCGCCGCCCTCGCGGGACCCGGCGCGGCCGTCATGGGCACGTCGCACCGCCAGGCGCCGGTCAGGGCGGTCGTGGGGCGCGTCCGCGCGGGCCTGCGCGAGCTCTTCGCGCTCCCCGACGGCTACGAGGTCGTCCTCGGCAACGGCGGGACGACGGCGTTCTGGGACGCGGCCGCGCTCGGCCTCGTCCGCGAGCGCGCGCTGCACCTCGCCTTCGGCGAGTTCAGCGCGAAGTTCGCGACGGTGACGACGCGCGCGCCGTTCCTCGCCGAGCCGGTCGTCCTCGCCGCCGAGCCCGGCGACGCCCCCGAGCCCCGCCCCGACCCGTCGGCCGACGCGCTCGCCTGGGCCCACAACGAGACCTCGACCGGCGTCATGGTCGACGTGCGCCGGCCTGCCAGCGACGCGCTCGTGCTCGTCGACGCGACCTCGGGCGCAGGCGGGCTCCCCGTCGACGTCAGCCAGGCCGACGCGTACTACTTCGCCCCACAGAAGTCCTTCGCCTCCGACGGCGGCCTCTGGCTCGCGCTCCTGAGCCCCGCGGCGCTGGAGCGCGTCGGCGAGCTGGCGAGCGGCGGGCGCTGGATCCCCGAGTTCCTCTCGATCGCCACCGCGCTCGAGAACTCGCGCAAGGACCAGACCTACAACACGCCCGCGGTCGCGATCGAGAGGAACTCGGGGATCCAGCGCCCGCCGCTCGCCAGCTC
>DATNGY010000103.1:0-4688 GCA_035605735.1 Solirubrobacteraceae bacterium | reverse complement strand
GGCCTGCAGCCGGCGATCGTCCAGCGGTCGTGCCGCGTCGAGGGCGCGCTGCGCCCACTCGCGCATGCTGTCGTACTCCATCCGGAACAGCGCGTCGACCGACAGCTGGACCATCAGCTCGACCGCCTCGGGCGACCGCGGGTCGGGAAGCTCCTCGAGCGCGCCGAAGAGCCGCGCGTGGGCCTCGGCGTGATGGCTGAGCAGGTTCTCCATCCCGGCGCAGGCCGCCGTCAGCGTGACCCGCATCGCGACCGCCTCCTCCCGGACCATGTCGACGCATTCGAGCAGCGCGCCATGGGCCTCGGCGAACTGGCCCGCCGCCGCGTGCGCCTGCGCCCGCGCGCTCAGCAGCTCCAGCCGCGCGGTGTCGTGCCCGGCGTCGGGCAGCAGCCGCAGCGCCGCGGCATAGAAGCGCGCGGCGGTGGCCGGCGCGCGCGGAGCCGTGGCGGCCGCGGCCTCGCTGAGCAGCGTGACGGCCGCCAGGTCGCCGGTCCGCGCGGAGGCCTCCACGTGATGCGCCCGTTCGGGCGCCGAGGCGCCGCGCGCCGCCAGCGCCTCGGCGCCGCGCTCGTGCGCGGTCAGCCGCCAGGCGCCGGGAGCGGCCTCGTAGACGGCGCGACGCACGAGCGGGTGCCTGAACCGGAAGCGCCGCGGGAGCTCGGTCTGGCGCACGAGGTCGCAGCGCAGCAGCTCGTCCAGCGCCTCCATGACCGCGGGCTCGGGCACGCCGGCCGTCGCCGCCGCCAGCTCGGGCTCGAACGGATCGCCGGCCACCGCGGCTCCCTCGAGCACCCGGCGGACGTCCGGGGGCAGCACGGTCAGCTCCTGCGTGATCGACGCGGCGACCGCGGGAGGGACGTCGACCGCAGCGAGCGACGCCTCGCCGGCGACGGCGTCACCGAGCCGGCGCGGCGAGCGGGCGAGCTGCTCCAGATAGAACGGATTGCCTCCCGCCTGAGCGTGCAGCTCGGTGGCCGCCGTTGCGCCGACCGCGTCGCCCAGGAGCTCCCGCGCGTGCTCGGCGCCGAGCTCGCGCAGCTCGATCCGCGTTGCCACGCCCTCGCGCTGAGCCCGTTCGAGCGCGCCGAAGAGCCGCTCGGGCTGCTGGCGCGGGCGCAGGGCGAGCGCGAGCAGCACGCCGGCCGGCGGGCGGCGCAGGAGCGAGCCGAGCAGCTCGATCGACCCCGAGTCGGCCCAGTGCAGATCGTCGAGCAGCAGCACCAGCGGCTTGCTCGCGGCAAGCGTCTGCAGCAGCCGGCCCATGGCACGGTGCGTGTGGTAGCGCTTGTCGTCCAACCGGCGAGCGTCATCGGCATCCGCCTCGCGCAGCGACGGAAACAGTTGAGCCAGCTCGGCCCGGGTCTCGTCGTCGAGCGAGCGCAGCCGGCGCGGCTCGAGCCCGCGGACGTAGTCGTCCAGGGCGTCCAGGAAGACCCCGAAAGGCAGGCCGCGCTCGAGCTCCGACGCGCTTCCGGACAGGACGAGCCGGGCGTCGGCGTCGGCCATCGCGCCGAGCTCGGCGAGCATCCGCGTCTTGCCCATCCCCGGCTCGCCGACGACCTCGACGGCGCGTCCTTCGCCGCCGTCGAGGCCGGCGAGGGCCTTGCGGAGCGCCTCGATCTCGGCGGCGCGTCCGATCAGCTGCTCCGCTGCCGCAACCATCTGGCTCGTCCTACAGCCTATAGGACGTCCGCACGGTCAGGGTGGCGAATCAGGGTGCGGTCCCGATGTCCTCGCGGACCCATCGCGAGACGGTGGCACCGTGCCGCGCTTCCTCATCCGCCACCGCCACGAGGCGTCCGAGTGCGCGGTCGCGTTCGCCGCCTTCAAGGGGCACGAGACCGCGCTGCGCCACCGAGCGACGCTCGCCTCGTGCGCCTTCGGTGGCCACACGATCTGGTGGACGGTGCAGGCGGCCAGCGAGGCCGACGCGCTCGCCCTCCTGCCCTTCTACGTGGCCCAGCGCTCCACGGCGACGCGGGTCGCCCGGGTCGAAATCCCATGAGAGGACGCCGATGAGCTCGCCGCACCCCCACCATCCGCACCGCGCGGCCATCCTCGCGGTGCCCGTCGTCGCGGCGCTCGTGCTGACGCTGTTCGCGTGGCCGAGCGCGCGCCTCGAGACGCGCGACCTGCCGATCGGGGTCGCCGGGCCGCCGGTCGCCGCCGCGACGATCGAGAATCAGCTTCGCAAGCAAGGATCCGCGTTCGAGATCCACCGCTACGAGAACGAGGCCGCCGCGCGCAAGGCGATCGAGGACCGCGCCGTCTACGGAGCGTTCGTCGCCTCGCCGACGGGGGCGAAGGTCCTGACCGCCTCGGCGGCCAGCCCGGCCGTCGCCCAGCTGCTGGCGCACGCGGCGGCCGAGAGCGGGGCGTCGACTCGAGACGTAGTCGAAGCGGGCCCGCACGCGCCGGCGCTTCCCTCGTCGGTGCTGCCGCTCGTGATCGCCGGCCTGCTCACCGGCGTCGCCGGCGCCTTCATCGCATCGAGCGGCCTCGGCCGCGCCGGACTGGTGCTGCTGGGCTCGGTGCTGACCGGGCTTGCGGCCACGGCGATCGTCCAGGGCTGGCTCGACGTCGTCGGAGGCCACTGGGCGGCCAACGCCGGCGTCCTCAGCCTGACGGTGCTCGCGATCGGCTCGATCCTGGTCGGGTTGTACGCCGTGCTGGGCAAGGCGGGCCTGGTTGTCGGCGCGCTGGTGATGGTCTTCGTCGGCAACCCATTCTCCGGCGTCGGGTCGGCGCCGGAGCTGCTGCCGCAGCCGGTCGGTGCGATCGGCCAGCTGCTGCCGCCCGGCGCGGGAGGCAACCTGCTCCGCAGCATCGGGTTCTTCGACGGCGCCGGCGCCGGCGCGCACCTGATGGTGCTCGCGGCGTGGACGCTGACCGGGGTCGCGCTCGTGCTCGCCGCCGGCCTGCGAGGCGCGGCCGCTGGCGAGCGCCCACGCGCTGCCGAGATCGCGAGGGTTGGGAGCTAGCCATGTCGTGGAACGTCGTCGTCGCGGGCGGAGGCTTCGGGGGGCTTGCCGCCATCCGGGAGCTCGAGCGCAGCCTCCCCCGCCACAGCGCCAACATCACGATCGTCAGCGAGTCGAACTTCCTGCTCTACTCGCCGTTGCTGCCGGCGGTGGCCGGAGGGGCGCTGAACCCGCGGCACGTGACCGTGCCGATCCGCCGGGAGCTCAGTTGCGCCGAGCTGGTGATCGGACGCGTGGCCGGCCGCGATGCGGACGACCGGCGCGTGCGTTTCGTCTCGGTCGAAGGCGAGGAGATGGAGCTGCCGTACGACCAGCTGATCGTGGCGCTCGGCTCCGTCTCGCGCAACCTGCCGATCCCCGGCCTCGCCGAGCGCGGGATCGGCTTCAAGAGCGTGCTCGAAGCGCTGCATCTGCGCGACACGCTGCTGCGAAGCCTCGAGATCGCCGAGACGATCGACGATCCGCACGTTCGCGCGCAGCACCTGACGTTCGTGGTCGCCGGCGGCGGCTACACGGGCGTCGAGGTGATCGCCGAGCTGCAGGACCTGGCCGCCGCGATCCTGCGCCTGTACCCGCGCTGCGCCGGCCAGGGCCTGCACTGGCTGCTGGTGGAGGCGGGCGATCAGATCATGCGCGAGGTCCCGCAGGATCTCGCGGACTTCACGCTCAAGGAGCTCACGCGCCGCGGCATCGAGGTGTTGACGGGCACGCGGCTCGAGGGCGTGACCGCGGACCGCGTGCGGCTGTCGAGCGGTCGCGAGGTCCCGACGCGCACGCTCGTGTGGACGGCCGGCATCGCCCCGAGCCCGGCGGTGGCGGAGCTCGGGCTGCCGGTCGACGAGCACGGCCGGATCAGGGTCGACGACACGCTGCGCGTCGAGGGACACGAGGACGTGTGGGCCCTCGGCGACTGCGCGGCGGTGCCCGACCCGGCCAATCCGGGCCGGCCCTGCCCCCCGACGGCCCAGCACGCGATGCGCCAGGGCGCTCACGTCGGCGCCAACGTCGCCGCGGCGCTGGGTCACGGCGACCGCCGCCCGTTCGCGTTCAAGAGCCTCGGCCTCGTCGTCGACCTCGGCCGTCGCCAGGCCGTCGCCAAGATCCTCGGCGTCAAGCTGCGCGGCACGCCGGCGTGGTTCTGCGCTCGCAGCTACCACCTGATGGCCATCCCCGGCTTCGCGAGGCGCCTGCGCCTCGTCATCGACTGGACGGTGGACCTCTTCTTCCAGCGCGACGCCGCCGAATGGGTGCCGCCGCGGCTCCCTCGGCTCTCGCTCGCGACGCTGCGCGACCCGGACGCGGTCGTGGTGTCCATGCGGAGCGCCACGACCCGCACGGCCTCATCCGGGCGGGGCGGCTAAGCCCTGCTGCTCAGCCCGCCAGTGGTGCGGTCGGGGGTTCGAGGTCCCCCGTCGGCCGCCACGTTCTGGCCCCGGATGGCCCGGCCGGCTTCTGGGGCCACGGGCGTGCCGCCTCGCGGCTCGTCGACCCGTTCACCGGGGCACCGGGCATCTGGTTTCGCTCACCATTTGAGCTCGATCTCGAGCTCCTTCTCATCGTCTTCGATCTCGATCTCGAGCTTGAAGTCCACCTCGTCGGGCACGCGCACCTTGAAGCGCAGGCCGCCGCGCTCGAACTCCACCTCGTTGTGCCGCGCGAGCGCGTCAGCGAGGGCGCGCAGGCGCGCCGCGGCCTCCTCGCGGCTCA
>DATNGY010000102.1:0-16256 GCA_035605735.1 Solirubrobacteraceae bacterium | reverse complement strand
CCTCCATGAAGACGTGGTCGAGCGGCAGGTCGACGAACGCCGGCCCGGAGTGCGGCCGCACCGCGGCGGCCCACGCCTCGTCGATCAGCGCCGGGATCTCGGCGGTCGAGCCCGCCGTGGCGGCGAAGCGCGTCAGCGGCCGCACGAACGGCACGTGGTCGATCTCCTGCAGCGAGCCCTGGCCCCAGCGCATCGCCGGCGCCCGGCCGCCGAGGACGAGCATCGGCGAGCCGTTCTGGCGCGCCGAGGCGATCGCGCTCATCCCGTTCGTGACGCCGGGCCCGGCGGTCAGCGCGCAGACGCCCGGCGCGCGCGTCACCTTCGCCCAGCCCTCGGCCGCGAACGCAGCCGCGGACTCGTGGCGGACGTCGACGAGCTCGATGCCCTCGTCGCGGCAGCCGTCGTAGATCGAGAAGAGGTGGCCGCCCGAGAGCGTGAAGAGGCGGGAGACGCCGTGGGCCTTCAACCGCCGCGCGACGAGCCGGCCTCCGTGCAGCGCGGTCCCCTGCTCGGTGGCGGCCATGACGCGATCCTACGCGGGCGTCCTCGACAGATGCGCCGCGCGTGTCGAAGCGCGCTTGCCGGGTGGCCAGAGGCGCGCCAGCATGGCCCGGTGCGCCGCGACGCCCCCGCGCCCAACGCGCCGAGCGGCTACCTGCTCGATGACCTCGTGGACCTCGAGCGCGCGCTCGGCGGCTCCTATCCGCTGCTCGCCTACGCGCTCCACGAGCACGAGGCGCTCGACGAGGCACGCGCGCTCGACCCGGTCATCCTCGCCGGGCTCGTCAGTCCCTAGAGGAGCGCTCGCGCCAGCGCGTCGAGCACGACGACGCACCCTGCGAGCACAGCGCCGACGCCGGCGACCCCGGCGACCGCGCGGCGGCGCCAACGGCGCGCGACGAGCCCCAGGCGGGCGCGGACGACCAGGGCGCCCGCGCGCAGGGCCAGCCCGTCCGGCGGCACGTCGCCGCGCAGCAGGGCGTCGCGCAGGCGCCGCTCCCAGGCCTCGATCATGCGGTCGCACTCGCGCCGCGCCGCGGGCCGCAGCCAGCTCAGGCGCCGCCGGCGGGCGCGCCAGTAGGCGAGCGCCTCGAGCCCCTCGGCGAGCTCGTCACGCGTCATGCGCGCCTCCGGCGTCGACGATCCGCAGCGGCGGCCGCTCGGCGAGCGGGGCGTGGATGCGCACGCCGGCGGCGCGCCCGAGCACGGCCCGCGGGTAGCGCGGGCCGAGGCGGGTGAGGGCGTGGCGCTCGAGGCGGCGGAGCATGCCGCCTCATTGTGGCGGCTCAGGCTCGGGCGCGAACCCCAAGGCCCGCGGCCGCCGCCTCCGCGAGCCGGTGCTCGCCGCAGAAGAGCATGCCGTTGACCACGAGCGCCGGGAGCTCCGTGCCGCCGCGGCTCGCGACCCAGCGCCCGGCCGCCTCCAGCCCCGCGTCCCGGCGCGCGTCGGCGGCGGCCGCGAGCGCGGCGTCCCGGTCGAGCTCGGCGGCCGCGGCGGCCTCGATCAGGACGTCCGTGTCGTCGAGATCGAAGCCGCCGCAGAACGCCAGGCGCCCGGCTGCAAGGACGAAGGTCGCCGCGCGGCCGAACTCGCCGGCCAGCGCGGCGACCCTCGCGACCTCCCGGCTTCCGGCCGGGAGGCGGTCGGGCCACACGAGCGGAAGGCGCAGCTCGCGAGCCCGGCGCTCGGCGGCGATGCGCGCGACGTCGTCCTGACGCGCGCCCCCAGGCATCGCCGCGGGGAGCGCCGGCTGCCAGCGCACGCCGGCGAACTGCCGGTCGATGCGCTCCGCCGAGAGGTAGGTCCACGGCGAACCGACCTCGAAGATGCAGCCCACGCGCGGACGGCGGCCCCCCGGCACCGTCCAGCGCGCGCGTTGCATGCGCCTCTGGTCGAGGTCGATCACGTGCCCCACGGAATGTCCCTTGCGTCGGTGGTTGGCGTTCGGATCACTGCTCTCGAAGAACTCCAACGTCGACGCCGGGGAGATCTTGCGGTAACTGGCCCGAAGGACTGGAAAGGCGACCTTCGGTCGTCCATGATGTGGTCCGACGATGACCCCCGCCCCGCCCGCCAAGCGCCACCCATACCACCAGTGGGCGCCTGACGCTCGCGCGCTCGATCTCGTGGGCGACAAGTGGACGCTGCTCATCGTCCGCGACCTCGCGGGCGGCCCCCGCCGCTTCGTGGAGCTCCAGCGCGTCTTGCCGGGGATCTCGACCGAGCAGCTGCGCTCGCGGCTGAACCGCATGGTCGCCGACGGCCTACTCACGCGCCGGCGCTATCGCGAGGTGCCGCCCCGAGTCGACTACGAGCTGACCGACCGCGCCCGCGACCTCCTGCCGGTCGTCGGCGCCCTCGCGCGCTGGGGCTACCGATGGGCTTGGGGGCCGCCGCGGCCCGGCGAGGCGGTGGACGTAGGCGCGATCCTGCGCTGCGCGCCCGGCCTCGTGGCGCCCGCGCACGCGAGGGGGACGGTCGAGCTCGTCATCACGCGCAGCGGCGCACCAGACGCCCACCACGTCCTCCACCTCGAGGGCGGAACCGTGACCTACGAGGCGCAGGCGCACGACGGGGCGCAGGCGCGGATCGCCGGTCCGGAGGACGCGTGGGTCGGCGCGCTCGGGCTCGAGGCGACGCGCGGGGAGCTCGAGGTCAGCGGCGACGCGGCGCTCGCCGAGGCGGTCCTCGGCTTCCTCGCCGCGGTCGGCGTCCAGGAGGCGGCGGTCGCCTGATCGCGGGCGTGTGCGGCGCGCTCGCCGCGCGCCCGCTAAGCTGCCCCGAGGCGCCGTCGCCCTGCGGCGGCGTTCGCACGTGATCGGTCCGGCGCCGCTGCGACCCTGAGCCGAGCGTTGCACGACAAGTGGCAACGCGCCAGCTCGCCCTCGCGGCGCAACCAGCTCCCGTCCTCCGAGGTTCCAAGACACCGATGCCCAAGACAGCTCAGCGCACGGCGCTCCTCGCGCTCATAGCCCTCGTCCTCGCCGCTGCTCTGGCGGCCCCTGCCAGCGCCAAGACCAACGTCATCGTCGGCATGGGCGAGCAGCACACGAAGGTCTTCAAGCAGTCGAAGTACAAGGCCCTGAAGATCAAGCGCGTGCGGTACTTCATCCGCTGGGACGCGATGAAGGTCAGCTACGCGCGCCGGAACGCCGACGCGTACGTCGCCGCGGCGAAGAAGGCCGGCACGCGGGTCTACATGCACCTGTCCAGCAACGACCTGCGCTACCGCAAGGCCAAGCTGCCATCGATCAAGACGTTCAACAAGTGGGTCGGCAGGCTCGTCAAGCACTACCGCGCGCTCGGCGTGCGCGATTGGGGCGTCTGGAACGAGGCCAACCACAAGTCCCAGCCGACGTACAAGAGCCCGAAGCGGGCGGCCCAGTACTTCGTCGCGTTCCGCAAGCTCTGCAAGGGCTGCACGATCGTCGCGCTCGACGTCCTCGACCAGCCCCGGTTCCTCAACTACGTCGACTCGTTCTACCGGGCGCTGCCAAAGTCTCAGCGCAAGTACGCCTCGATCGTCGGGCTGCACAACTACGGCGACACCAACTTCTACCGCGCGACCTCGACGCGCGCGGTCATCCAGGCCGTGCGGAAGTACAACAAGCGGGCGACGTTCTGGATGACCGAGACGGGCGGCATCGTGAACTTCGGCAAGCGCCTGCCCTGCAACACGAAGCGCGCTGCGAAGGCGATCAACTACATGTTCAAGCTCGCCAAGGACTACCGCCCGATCAAGCGCCTCTACAACTACAACTACTACGGCACGAGCTGCCGCGGCTTCGACAGCGGCATCATGACCAGGGGTGGCAAGGCGCGGTCCGGCTACTACGCGTTCAAGAAGGGGATGAAGGGCTTCCGGCTCACGTAGTGGGCTTGGGCCCGAGGCGCGTCGGCGAGCCGGCGCGCCTCAGCTCCCCGCGCGGACGTCGACCTCCTGAGGCATCGACAGGGGGTGCAGCGAGCAGTAGATGCGGTAGGTCCCGGGCACCGTGAAGCGGTGCGCGAACGTGCCCCCGAACTTCTGGCGGCTCGAGAACCCGGGGCCCGCGCCGTTGACGAGCGTGACGTCGTGGCGCAGCGGGTCGCGGAAGCTCCAGCGCACCGTCGCGCCGAGCGGCACCGAGACGCGGTCGGGCGTCGCCCGCACGTCCTGCAGCGTGATCGCCGCGTCTCCGGGGAAGCTCTGGAGCGGTCCGGGGAGCGTGTCGACCGGCTGAGCGCGGCCCGATGCGTCGAGCATGTTCAACGGCAGCGGATAGGCCGGCGGCCCCGTCCGCGCGCCGGCCACCTGCGGCATCAACGTGCGCGCGTCGCGAGGCAGTGCCCGGCAGCGGCGCCCTGCGCGGCGGTCGAAGGCCACGTAGACGTGCAGGATGGCCATCACGCGCATGTGCGCGCGCGTGTCCTCGTAGAGGCCGCTCACGCGCAGGGGCTCTCCGCGACGGATCGGCAGCCCGCGCCGGCTGACCATCCAGCCCGAGTAGATCGGGCCGGGCTCGTGGAGGATCGGCCACACGTGGTAGAAGGGGTGGCTCGGCGGGCCGTAGAGGGCGTGCGAGCTCATCAGCGTCCGGTTACCGCAGCGCGGCTGGCTGAGCGAGACCGCGAGCGCCCCGCCGTGGAGGTGCCCGCCGCCGGCCACGATGCGCCCACTGCGCGGGACGGTCCAGTCGACCGCCTGCGTGTGCGTCGCGCCCGGTGGGCCGCCGCCGGGGACGTTGAAGATCGGATCCCGCCGGGTCGAGCACGGCGTCGCCCGCAGCCAGTACGGCTTGACCGGGGTGAGGCGCCGGCTCGTGTCGATCGTCGCCGTGTATCGGATGTAGGCGCGATCGAAGACCTTCGAGTGGTTCATCAGCATCCAGTTGGAGTGCCAGCGGTCGCCCTTGCGGATGCGGACGCCGTAGCCGCGCGGCAGGCGCAGCGTCTCGTCCTCCTCGCCGCGGCCGTAGAAGCTCTCGCCGGTGCCGCCGCACGTCCCGTCGTGGCGGTCGCCCGCGAAGCGCCCGTCGTTCTTGTAGACGAGGTGGTGGAGCATGATCCGGCTGACGGGGATCGCGTGCCCGCGGCGGTCGACGAGACGGGCGTGCATCCGCACGATGAAGCCGTCGAGGCGCGGGGCGCGGACCCCGCGGGTTCCCTGGGTGTCGAAGAGCACCTGGTACGGGGGCACCACGAACGGGCCCTGGCGCGCGGTCACGTGCACGAGCCGGGCGTGGGCGGGCGCCGGCGCGGCGCCGATGACGAGCGCGGCGGTCGCGACCGCGGCCGCCCGTGCCGGGACCCTCGGGTGCTGCAAGCGTGCCTCCTCGCCCTCGAAACGGCCGCGAACCCTATCCGGCCGGATGCCCGGGGAGGGACTCGAACCCCCACGTCCTGACGGACAGCCGGGTTTAGGCCGGCGGCGTCTACCAGTTCCGCCACCCGGGCACGACCAGCACGGGCAGGCTACCCTGACCGACGGCGCAACCCGAAGGGTCCGAGCGTGTTGACAGACGCGCGGGACCCCGTTTCCCCACGCGCGTGGAAGTCTCAGCACTCAGATACGTCGGTCGCGAAGGCCTGCGGGGTCCCACCCCGCTGCTGCGCCTGCAGTCAGACGAGCGGCTCGTCGCGCTCACCCGGCGCGGCAACCAGGGCGCCTACGAGGCGCTCGTCGGCCGCTACCAGGCGCGCCTGCTGTCCTTCTGCCGCCACATGCTCGGGTCGCGCGAGGACGCCGAGGACGTCCTCCAGGAGGTATTCGCGGCGGCCTTCAACGCAATGACCGCGGACGAGCGGCCGATCAACGTGCGCCCGTGGCTGTACCGGATCGCGCGCAACCGCTCGCTCAACCACCTGCGCCGCACCCAGGCCATCGGCGTGGACTCCATGGACGTGCACCTCGCCGAGCACGGCGCCTCGACCGCCGACAAGGTGCACAAGCGCGAGGAGTTCAGGCTCCTCATGGGCGACGTGCACCGGCTGCCGGAGAGCCAGCGCACCGCGCTGCTGCTGCGCGAGATCGACGCGCTGTCCTACGAGCAGATCTCCGAGGCGATGGAGACGACGATCCCGTCGGTCAAGTCGCTGCTCGTCCGCGCGCGCGTGTCGCTGGCCGAGGCGGCCGAAGCTCGCCATCTCAGCTGCGAAGAGGTGCGCGAGGAGCTCGGCGAGGTGGCCGAGGGGTTGCGGCGGATGTCGCCGCCGGTGCGCCGGCACGTCCGCACGTGCGGGCGCTGCGCGGGCTTCCGCAAGCAGCTGAAGGAGACGAACAAGGCGCTGGCCGTGATGCTGCCGATCGGCCCGCTGCTTGTCCTCAAGAAGCTCGTCCTCGCCAACCTCGGCACGACGGCCAGCGCCGGCGGCTCGGCGGCCGCCGCGGCGGGCGCGTCGGCGGGCGCGGGCGCGGGCGGGGCGCTGTCGGCGAGCGCCGGCGCGATCGGAGCGAAGGCGGCCGCGGGCCTCGCCGCCGCCGCGATCGTGACGGCCGGGGCGGTCGAGGTCGACCACGCCACGCAAGGCCGCGCGACGCCGACGCGCCGAGCGGTGGCCGCGGCCCCGGTCGCGACGACGCCGGCGGCCCCCCGCGTGGTCGCCCGGCGGCCCCAGCCGTCGACGGTCGCGCCCGCGGCTCCCCGCCGGCGCGCAACCCGGGCCGCCGCGGCGCACACGAGCCGCGCCCCGCACCGCGACGCCGCGGTCAAGGCGAAGGCATCCGCCGAGGCGCCGGCGACCACCGCGCGCGCCGCGACGCCGGCGCAGCCGGCGCCGGTGCCGGACCAGGGCTCGGCGACGGCCTCGCTGCCCCCGCAGCCGCCGGCCGCCGACGAGGCGCCGGACCCGACCCCGCCCGTGACGACCATCCCGGTCACCACGACGCCTGCGACAGCGGCGACGCCCGCGACCACCACGGCGCCCGCAGCGACCACGCCGACCCCGCCGGCGGCCGACCCGGCGCCCGACCCGGTGCCGCCGGTCACCACGACGCCGCCCGCCGACCCCACGCCCGCGCCCGCGCCGCCCGCCGACGCCCCGCCCCCGCCCCCGCCGGCGCCTTAGTTCTCTAGTGCACGAACGGCGCGGTCCGCGGGTCCGCGCGCAGCGCCTCCCACTCGGCGTCGTCGAGCGGCTGCGGGCGGTCGCGGACGCCGTCGACCGTGCACAGGAAGCCGAAGGGCTCGTCGCCGGCGCACACCCAGCGGTGCGCAGCCAGCGGCGGAGTCTGGACGAGATCCATCGGCTCGAGCTCGACGACGGCGTCGCCGACGAGCGCGCGCCCGCGCCCGCGCACCGCGACGACGACGTGCACGTGGCGGTGCTTCTCGAGGCTCGAGAAGCCGCCGGGCGCGATCTCGAAGTAGCGCAGCTCGAAGGCCGCGCCGGCCTCGGGCGCCCGGACGAGCGTGTGCCGGGTCACGCCGCGCCAGCCCATCCCGCGCGGCTCGCCGCCGCGCGGCTTGTACGCCTGCTCCTCGACGCCAGCCCAGCGGAAGGCCGCGGGATCGAACGGGGCGCGGCGCGGCGGCATCGCGCGACTATCCCACGCGGTCGCCGAGCGCGGCCGTCGGCTCGGGGCTCAGCAGCTGCACCGTGCCGTCGTGCGCGTAGGTGCCGAGCACGAGGCACTCCGACCGCACGGGGCCGATCTGCTTGGGCGGGAAGTTCACGACCCCGACGACGAGGCGCCCCTCGAGCTCCTCGCGCGGGTAGGTCCGGATCCGCGCCGACGAGCGGCGGACGCCGAGCTGCGGTCCGAAGTCGACGCGCAGCTTCCAGGCCGGCGAGCGCGCCTCCGGGAAGTCCTCGACCGCCACGATGCGCCCGACGCGCATGTCGACGCGCTCGAACTCCGCCCACTCCAGCGGCTGCGCGTCCATCGCCTACGCGACGGCGGCGAGGCCGATGACCTTGAGGCGGCGCTCGAGCGCCTGCATGGCGAACGCCCGCGTCTCGGTCACGCTCGCGCCGAAGAACTCCGTGTCGTCCTCACCCTCGGGAATCCAGCGGGGGCGCAGGACGGCGTCCGCGGCGGGACCGACCTCGACGAGGACGCGCTGCACCGCCTCGCTCAGCCGCGAGTCCGAGCGCGTCATGTCGCGCAGGAAGCGCGCCCCGAAGGCGACGTGCCGGTGCTCGTCGCGGGCGACGTTCGTGAAGCCCTCGACGAAGGCCGGCAGCGTCCCCTGGCGCTCGTTGTAGTCGATGATGAAGTGCTGGCCCGTGAGGGCGAGCATCCCCTCGATGACCATGTGGTAGAGCGTGATCGCCTCGACGAGCGCCTCGCGGTCGTCCGGCTCGACCGCGAGGCGGTCGACGCGCCGGCGCAGGTGCTCGTCGAAGAGCTCGCCGAACTCGGGGTTCAGATGCTCGCTCGTCTCCGCGAGGCGGTCCTCGAGCCCGTCCGCCTGGAGCATCCCGACCTCCGAGTAGAAGCGATCGAAGAACGCGACGTGGCGCGCCTCGTCGGCGATCTGCGTGCAGAGGAAGATCCGCATCTCCTCGTCGGGCACGGCGCGCATGATCGGCCCGAGCTCGGCGGCCACGCGCTGCTCGCCGACGAAGAACGAGCTCAGGCCGTACATCCGCGCGACGCGCTCGTCGGGCTCGATCCGCTCGTGCCAGTCGATGCGGTCCTGGGTGAAGTCGAGGTCCTGCGTCGCCCACTGCTGGCGCTCCCAGAGCCGGTAGAGCTCGCGGTAGGTCAGCAGGTTGGTCTCGCCGCGGTCGGCGGACTCGTGAAGCGCGGGGTCGCTCGTTGCGCGGAAGTCGACGCGCCCCGTGCGCGAGGGCGAGGTCTGCCGGCTCATGAGCGCGAGCCTACCGCGCCCCTGGCTGGCCGGCCAGCCATAAGCACTATGAGCCGATCGAGAACATCGCCTCGAGGTCGTGCCGGGAGAAGACCTCGAAGGCGACCATCGTCTGCGTGCGCGACACGCCGTCGAGCTTCACGAGCTCGCCGGTCACGACCTCGGCCAGGAGCTCGTGGCGGGGAACGCGGACGATCGCGACGAAGTCCCACTCCCCGGTCACGGAGTACGCCTCGGCGACGCCCTCGATGTCGGCGAGCTGGCCGCCGAGCACCGACATCGCGTCGCGCTCGGCCTCGATCAGGACGACCGCGGTCGTCATCGCGGCGTGTGCGTCTGCCCCGGCTCGAGCACGACGACCTCGGCGAAGCCGGCGTTCTGGACGTCGTCGCGGAAGGCCTGCGCGTCGGTCGCGATGGGCGGGAACGTGTTGAAGTGGATCGGGATGACGGTGTCGGCGCCGACCCACTCGGCGGCCACGACGGCGTCGAAGCGATCCATCGTGTAGTGCCCGCCGATCGGGACGAGCGCCACGTCGATGTGCCCGCGCGCCTTGACGAGCTGCAGGTCGCTGAACAGGCAGGTGTCGCCGAGGTGGTAGATGCGCTTGCCCCCGAACTCGACGACGAGGCCGGCGGGGGTGTGCGGCGTGCCGGTCGGCGACGTCGCGGTGTGCCACGCGGGCACGAGCCGCACGGATCCCCAGCCGAACTCGACCGTGCCGCCGAGATTGGGATCGAAGACCTCATGGCCGTCGCCGAGCTCGCCGGCGAGCTCGTCGGCCAGCTCGGTGATCGCCACGACGGGCGCCCGCGTGCGGCGCGCGATCGCCACCGTGTCCCCGAAATGATCGCTGTGACCGTGCGTGAGCAGGATCGCGTCGGCCGCGAGCTCGTCGGCGCTCGCCGCCGCCTTCGGGTTGCCGGTGAGGAACGGGTCGACGAGCACGGTCGTGCCCTCGTGCTCGAGCGTCACGGCCGCGTGGCCGAGGAAGCGGATCTCCATGGTCAGTCCTCCTGTGGGTCGTGGCCGCGCAGCTCGTCGGAGAGCTCGAGGCCAACGGCCACGCCGACGAGCATGCCGAGCCTGGTCTCCTCGGCGACGAGCGTGCGCACCGCGCGCAGACGCTCGTCGGGGTCGTCCGCGCCCGCGGCCTGCTGCACCTGGGACTCGTGGGCGCTGCCGAACCACCCGCCCTCCGTGAGCGCCTCGTTGAGCACGCGCTGCAGCCCGGGCGCGGCGTGCGAGACGATCTCGATCGCGTGCCCGAAGCGCTCGCGATCGTGGAGCGCGCGGACGGCCGCGTCGACCTCCTCGGCCGTGTAGCGGCGTTCCATCTAGTGGGCCTTCTGGTGACGAAGGCGCACTAGGCGATCCGGACGCGCGCGAGCAGCAGCCCGGCCAGCATGCCGGCGGCCCCGCCGGCGAAGCCCGCGATCGCGCTCGCCTCGGGCGCAGCGAGCGGCATGAGCAGGAGCACGCCGGCGAAGACGGCCGCCCCAAGCAGGTCGCCGTCGTACTCCTCGCCGCGTCCCCGCGCGAGGAGGTCGGGCACCGCCCACGCGCAAATGAGCCCGAGCGCGGCGCCGTTGCCGCCGATCGCCAGCGGCGAGGTCGCGAGCACGGCGTCGAGCGCCGCGCCGCCCATCCCGCAGAGCACGAAGAGCGCGATGACGACGAGCGGGCCGTGACGGCGCTCGAGCAGCCACCCGAAGAGCCCGATGGCCGTCACCGCCGCGAGCTCGTACCAGACGTTGCCGTAAACGAAGGGCGAGACCGCGATGCGCCACCACTCGCCGTGCAGCGGCCCGTCGACCGCGACGTCGACGCGGTCGACCGCGAACAGCAGGAGGTAGCCGAAGAGCGAGAGCGCGACGAGGACGATCGTGGCCCAGGGTCGAGCGCGAGCGTCGGCGCGTACGCCGGGGATCTCGCCCGCGCGCAGGCGCGTCAGCCGGGGCGTCGGCACCTTGCGCGCCCGCGGGCCCGGCTCGACGACCGTGCCGTCGCGCTCGATCTTCGGGGCACGCTTGCGCAGGCGCTTGCCGCAGTACGGGCACTCCGTGATGTACGGGCTGACCTCGTTGCCGCAGTTCGAGCAGACGACGTAGAGGTCGGGCGTCTGAGCCATGCGCACCCGATTCTACGGCCGCCGCGATCGGCCGGTGCCCGTCCGAAGCGGACATGGGTATTCGGACCGGTCAGGCGCCGGTCGCCTGGACGATCTCGGTCATCACCTCGCGCAGGTCGCTGTTGGCCTCGAAGACCACGAGCTGACGCGCCGCGCCGTTGCCGCGCTCGAGCAGGTCCTCGACCGCCTCGAGCTCGGCCGCCGAGCCGAGGTCGCGGGCGTGGTCGGCCAGCCGGTCGAGCATCCGGCGCACGAGCGTCTTCGTGGCCACGCGCTCGCGGGACGGGAGGTCGACGAGCTCGCCGTCGAGGCCGTGGCGGGCGGCGAGCCACTTGTTCTCGTCGAGCATCTGCCACGGGGACCGGTCGAGCGAGGTGCCCGCATCGAAGCTCTCGCCGAGCTCCCGCACGAGCGCCTGGATCAGCGCGGCGAGCCCGAGCGTGTGCTCGACGCGAGTCTGGCTGTCGCACACGCGGACCTCGACCGTGCCGAAGTTCGGGTGCGGGCGGACGTCGTACCAGAGCCACGTGTAGTCCTCCATGACGCCCGCGTCGACCATGAAGCCGATCTCGCGCTCGTAGCCGGCCCAGTCGCCGTAGCGCGGGGGCACGCCCACGCGCGGGAACGCTCGGAAGATCGGCGTGCGAGCCGAGCGCAGGCCGGTCTCGTCGCCGCGCCAGAACGGCGAGTTCGCGCTCAGGGCCAGCAGCGCCGCCAGGTGGAGGCGCATGCCGTCGGCGATGTGGATCGCCTTGTCGGGGTCGTCGACGGCGACGTGGACGTGCATCCCGAAGATCAGCTCCTGGCGCGCCACGAAGCGCAGGGCCGAAACGAGCTCGCGGTAGCGCTCGCGGGCGACGATGCGCTGGTCCTCCCAGCGGGCGAACGGGTGCGTCCCGGCGGAGCCGATCCGCAGCCCGCGCTCGACCGCCGCCTCGCGCACCTGCCCGCGCAGCCGCCGCAGCGCCTCGCCGGCCTCGGTCGCGTTCGCGCAGGGCGGCGTCGCGATCTCGAGCACGGACTCCATGAGCTCGGGCTTGACGTCGCCGGGGCCGGAGTCCTCGAGGAGCGACTCGATCGCGTTGACGAGCGCGAGGCTCTCGGCGTCCACGATCATGAGCTCCTCCTCGATGCCGATCGTGTACGCCGGCGCCTCGCCGAAGGCGTGCTCCATGCGCGGGCAGGGTACCCGCGCGCCGGCGGGGCGCGAGGTACGCTGGGACCCCCACACCCCCGGCCGCGACCCAACAGGAGAGAGCAGATGGCAATCGGCTACGACGGCAAGCTGTACATTCTCGCCTTCGACCACCGCGGGTCCTTCCAGAAGAAGATGTTCGGCATCGAGGGCGACCCGACGCCAGAGGAGACCGAGCGCATCGCCGACGCCAAGCACCTCATCTTCGAGGGCATGGTCAAGGCGGTCGAGGACGGCGGCATCCCCGGCGACCAGATCGGCGTCCTCGTGGACGAGGAGTTCGGCGGCTCGGTCCCGCGGGAGGCCCGCGAGCACGGGCTCATGCTCGCCATGCCGGTCGAGAAGTCCGGCCAGGACGAGTTCGACTACGACTACGGCGAGGAGTTCGGCGAGCACATCGAGCAGTTCGACCCTGACTTCTCGAAGGTGCTCGTGCGCTTCAACCCCGAGGGCGACCCCGAGCTCAACCAGCGTCAGCTGGAGCGGTTGAAGCGCCTCGGCGACTGGCTCCACGAGCACGATCGCAAGTTCCTGTTCGAGCTGCTCGTCCCGGCCGAGGAGGATCAGCTCGAGTCGGTCGGCGGGGACACCGACCGCTACGACGCCGAGCTGCGGCCCGAGCTCATGCGCCGCGCGATCGAGCAGAACCAGGACTTCGGGGGCGAGGTCGACATCTGGAAGATCGAGGGCGTCGACGCCCGCGAGGACGCCGAGATGCTCGCGCGCCAGACGCGCAAGGGCGAGGGTCGCGAGGGCGTCGTCTGCGTCCTGTTGGGGCGCGGGGCCAGCGACGACAAGGTCGACCACTGGCTGCGCGAGGCGGCGCCGGTCGACGGCTTCGTCGGCTTCGCCATCGGGCGCTCGATCTGGTGGGACCCGCTGAAGGGATCGCTGGAGGGCTCGCTGGAGCGCGAGGCGGCCGCCAGGCAGATCGCCGACAACTACCTGCGCTTCATCCGCGTCTACGAGGAGGCGTCGCAGGAGTCGGCGGTCGCGTAGGCGAACGCACCCCGGCGAGGTCGAGCACCAGCCTCGACCGGGCGAGGGTGAACGGGTCGAACGAGCCGGATCAGGTCTCGATCTCCGCCCTCTCCGGCGCCGTGGCCGTGCTCGGCCCCACCTTCGTGCGCCTCGAGCATCCCGAGGCGACCGACCGCTTGACCGTCAACGGCCGCGGCGGCGACGACGTCCTCAGCGCCTCGACCGCCGCCATGGAGCTCACGCTGGCCGGCGGCGACGACACCGACGTCCTGAGCGGAGGACCAGGCGACGACGTGCTCCGCGGCGGCGACGGCTTCGACGATGCCCGGGGCGGCGCAGGCCGCGACACGGTGAGGCTCGGCGGCGACTTCGACCGCTTCAGCTGGGCGCCCGGCGACGGCAGCGACGACGTCGACGGCGGCGCCGGCCGCGACTCGCTGTTCTTCCTCGGCTCGAACGACGCCGAGGCGTTCGACCTCCGCGCCGCCGGCCGGGGACTCCGGCTCGCGCGCGACCGCGACGGCGTGGTCGTGCGGCTCGCCCGCGTCGAGGAGGTCGACACCCTCGCCGGCGGTGGCGCCGACACGTTCGCCGTCGGCGATCTCAGCGGCACCGACGCGGCTCTGGTCGACCTGAGCCTCGCCCCGGGCTTCGGCGCCTCCGGCGGCGACGGCCAGAGCGACCGGGTCACCGTCCAGGGAACGAAACACGACGCCGTCGCGGTCATCGGCAAGGTGGTCGTCGCCGGCACCGCGACGCTGACCGGCCTGCCCGCCACCGTGAACGTCAGCCACGCCGAGGGGGCCCTCGACGCGCTCGCGATCGACGCGCGCGCGGGCGACGACACCGTCGACAGCTCCGGGCTGGCGCCGGGCACGATCGGCCTCGAGATCCTCGACTGAGCCGTGGCCACGCGGCGCACGCGATCTGCGCCGCGTGTGTGACAAGGGCGCGCCGTCTCGCGCAAGCTCGGGTGCACGCCGCCTCCGCGGGCCGTAGCGTGGCCGCACCGTGCGCCGCGCGCTCGCCTTCCTCGCCCTCGCCGCCGCCGTCGTCGCGCTGGTCGTTGCCCGGCGCGACGAGCGCGACCGCGGGGTCGCGGCCGGCGCGGCCCGCGAGGGCAGGGTCGTGCGCGTCGTCGACGGCGACACGATCCACGTGCGCGTCGACGGACGCGACGAGCGCGTGCGCTACATCGGGATCGACACCCCCGAGGACGTCAAGCCCGACACGCCGGTGCAGTGCTTCGCGCGCGCGGCGGCGGCGGCGAACGGGCGCCTCGTCGGCGGCCGCGAGGTCCGGCTCGTCCTCGACGCCGAGCCACGCGACCGCTACGGGCGCCTGCTCGCCTACGTCTTCCGTGGCGACGACGGGCTCTTCGTCAACGCCGAGCTCGTCCGCGACGGTTTCGCGCGGACGCTCACGATCCCGCCCAACGTCCGCTACGCACGGCGGTTCGCGGGGCTGGTCACGCAGGCGCGGCGAGCGGGCCGGGGGCTCTGGCGGGCGTGCCCGCCGTGAGGCAGCTCGCTAGCGAGAGTCCGGCGCGGGCGCGTAGCGCACCGCGAGCGCGCCGTCGGGATACGCGTGCTGTTCGACCAGCTCGAGCCGTTGCTGCGCTGGCGCGTCGGTGAGCGGGAATAGCGCTGAACCCTGCCCGAAGAGCAGCGGCACGATCAGGAAGCCGAGCTCGTCGATGACGCGCCGCTGCCACAGGCCGCGGATCAGCGTCGGGCCGCCCACGACGTGGGCGTCGCCGTCGAAGTCGTCGCCACGCAGCCGGTCGACGAGGGCCCGCGGACCCCCGGGGACGCGAACGACCTCGTCGGGCGTGCCCTCGGGCAGCTCGTGCTCGCTGAGTACGTAGACGCGCAGGTCCGGCCACGGCCACCACGGGTTGGCGAGCGCCGGCTCGAACGTCGTGCGGCCCATGGCCACCGCCCCGCACCCGGCCTGGAACTCGCGGAAGCCGTGCGTCTTGCCGGGCTCGTAGGTCGGAAGCGAAAGGTGGGACGGGCGGCCGTCGGGGCCGCTGACGAAGCCGTCCATGCTGAGAGCCGTGTAGGTCTTGATCGACCTCGTGGTCTGCGTCATGCGATCCTCTGTCCGTTTCGGGGCGACGTCCGCGGCGGTGGCGGCCGTCGTAGTAGCCTCCGGTACCGGGTTTTATGGCGACCCGGATGCGACAGAGCCTCGCGCAGATCGAGCACGAGTTCCGCGAGGAGACCGCGGCCGATCGCGCACGCCGTGAGCAGCTCTACCTGGAGACCCAGCGACGAGCGACGACGCGCCACCTCGAACGGCGCCACCGGCGGGGCTCGGTTCGCTTCCTCCTGCTGGTGCTCATCCTGCTCGCCACCGCCGTGCTCGTGACGGTGGCGATGTTCCAGGCGCTCTATCTGGTGATGGGCTGACGGCCCGGACCCGGGCCTAGGTGTCGCCGAGATCGCGCAGCGCCCGGTCGACCTCGCCGCGGACGTCGGTCGAGGTCAGCTCGCGGCTGCGCTCCTGCTGGATCTCGAGGTAGACCTCCTTGCGGAAGACCGGGATGTCACGGGGCGCCTGTATCCCGATCCGCACCTTCTCGCCCATGATCGAGAGCACCGACACCTCGACGTCGTCGCCGATCATGATGCTCTGATTCGACTTCCGGGTCAGAACCAGCACAAGGACCTCCCTGCCTCTGCGTTGGGGGTCCGGCCACCGTAGCAACGTGCCTGCAATCCCCGCAAGGCGCGGACCGCCCCGGAACGGCGCTTGCGTCAGGCGTCGCATAGACTCGAGGCCCCATGGCACGACGCTCGCTGCGACCGCACCTCAACCAGATCCGCGGATGGGTTCGCCAGGGCCGCACGGACGCCTGGATCGCGCATCAGCTCGAGGTCACCGTGCAGCAGATCGAGAGCTTCAAGAAGGAGAACGAGCTCGAGCCCGAAGCCGAGGGCGCAGAGGCGACAGCGGTCGCCGACTTCGACGACGAGATCGACCTGCGCGCCGAGGACGACGCGCTCATCGCCGCCCAGCTCGAGGCCGCGGAGACCGCGCGCATCGAGGAGGAGGAGCGCCTCGCCCCGGAGGAGGCTCGGGCCGCGAGCGCCGCCACCGAGGCCGAGGAGGACGAGGAGGACGAGGAGGCGGAGGCGGTCGAGGAGG
>DATNGY010000101.1:0-4754 GCA_035605735.1 Solirubrobacteraceae bacterium | reverse complement strand
CGTCCTCGAGCTCGTACGCGTTGCGGAGCAGGTTCGGCCCCCAGTAGCCCAGGCCGGCGACGCCCAGGCGGACCTCGCCGCGCACGTCGGGTGCGCGATGGACCGACGCCGGCTCGGCCACGAGCCTGTCGTTCCCCCCGGTCACCGCGCCGGAAGCTATCGAACGCCGGCGTTCAGGGCCGCTTCGATGTGATATCCGAGCGGGCGGTGCGCATCGCGATGGCCCTCGAGAACCAGCCGTACCCGCGCGACGTCCGCGTGCGCGCCGAGGCCGAGGCGCTCGCGCGGGCCGGCCACGACGTCACCGTCCTCGCGCCGCGGGCGCGGGGCGAGGCGCGCCGGGAGCGGGTGGACGGAGTCGCGGTGCGGCGGTTCCGCGCGCTCGACGCCGGACACGGCCGGGCGGGCTTCGTGGCCGAGTACGCGATCGCCCACGTCGCGCTCGTGCGCCTGGTGGCGTGCGAGCTCGCGCGCGGAGCCGACGTCGTGCACCTCCACAACCCGCCCGACACGCTCTTCGTCGCCGGCCTGCTCGCGCGCGCGGTCGGACGCCGCGTCGTCTTCGACCAGCACGACCTCTTCCCGGAGCTCCTCGAGAGCCGCTTCGGGCCTTCGCCGCTGTCGCCGGTGGCGCGGGCTGCCCAGTGGGCGGCGCTGTGCACGGCGACCGTCGTGCTCGCCACCAACCGCTCGCAACGCGAGCTCGCGCTCGCGCGCGGGCGCCTGGAGCCCGACGCCGTCGTCGTCATCCGCAACGGACCGGCGCGCGCGACGCTCGTCGACGCCCCCGCGGTCCGCCCCGGTGCACTCGCGCGGCCGCGCCTGGTCTACGTCGGCGAGCTCGGCCCGCAGGACGGCGTCCTCGACCTGCCCGACCTGCTCGACCGCCCGCCGCTCGCCGCTGCGGAGCTCACGGTCGTCGGCGACGGCGCGTGCCGGCGCGAGCTCGAGGACGCCGTCGCCGCACGCGCATCGCTCGCCGGGCGGGTGCGCTTCACCGGTCGCGTGCCCCACGCCCGCGTCCCCGCGCTGCTCGCCGACGCCGACATCGCCGTCGACCCCGCTCCCGGCACGGCGCTGAACCACCGCTCGACGATGATCAAGATCGCCGAGTACCTCGCGGCCGGGCTGCCGGCCGTCGCCTACGACCTGATCGAGACGCGGCGCACCGCGGGCGACGGCGCCCTGCTCGCCGCGCCCGGCGAACCGGCGGCGCTCGCCGACCTCGCGGGCCGCCTCGCGGGCGACGAGGCGCTGCGGCGCGCGGTCGCCGTCCGCGGCCGCGCGCGCGCCGAGGAGCTCGTCTGGGAGCGCTCGGAGCCCGCGCTCCTCGCCGCCTACGAACGCCTGGATGGTTGATTCCGGCGCCTCGAGACCGCGGCATCCGCGTGCGCGGGGTCGCGGAATCAACCATCCGCCACGATCGGGCTCGCCTGAACGCTCGCGTATGCCTATCCTCGCGAAGGTGGGGACCGGGTTGGGGGACCAAGCGGCGGTCACCGCGGCGCGGACGCCGACGGCTGCCTCGCTGCGCGTGTCGCACCGCGCCGTCGTCCGTCGGGTGCTCGCGCTCGCCGACGCGCTCGCGGGCGCGGCGGCCGTGACCGCCGGCCTCGTCCTCGTCGACCCCGACGGCCGCGCGTCGGGCCAGCTCCCCTACGCGCTCGCCACGATCCCGGTGCTCCTCGTCCTGCTGAAGGTCTACGGCCTCTACGACCGCGACGCGAAGCGCATCAGCTTCTCGACCGTCGACGACGTCCCGGGGATCTTCCACGCGGTCCTGCTCTGGGTGCTCGCGCTGTGGGCGGTCCTCAAGCTCCCCGACGGCGACAAGCTCGTCCTCGTCGAGGCGGTGGCCGTCCTGGTCCTCGGCCTCGTCAGCGTCTTCTTCCTGCGCGCCGCGACGCGGCGGCTCGTCCGGCGCCTGGCCGCCCCCGAGCGCGTCGTGGTCGTCGGCGGCGGAACCGAGGCCGCGCTGCTCGTGCGCAAGATCCACGCGCACCCCGAGTACGCGGTCGACGTCGTCGGCCACGTCGCCCGCGGCAACGGCGGGCGCGCCCTGCCCGGCGGCGTGCCGTGCCTCGGCACCCTCGGCGACCTGCGCGACGTCTACCGCGAGCAGGGCGCCGAGCGCGTGATCATGGCCGTCCCGGAGCTCGACGGCTCGGGCCTCACCGACCTCGTGCGCGAGGCCAACGAAGACCAGGTCAAGGTCACGGTCGTCCCCGACGTCGTCGACGTCCTCGGCCCATCGACCGAGCTCGACGACGTCGAGGGCATGACGATGCTCGGGATCTCGCCGCCGCGGCTCTCGGCCTCGTCGCGTGCGCTGAAGCGCACGCTCGACGTCGTCGTCTCCGCCGCGGGGATCCTCCTGCTGGCGCCGCTGCTCCCCTTCGTCGCGCTCGCCATCAAGCTCGACTCGCCCGGCCCGGTCTTCTTCGCGCACGAGCGCCTCGGGCGCGACGGGCGGCGCTTTCGCCTCTTCAAGCTGCGCACGATGGTCCTCGACGCCGAGGCGCAATCCGCGGCGCTGCGCGAGCAGAGCTCGCACCGCGCCTGGCTGCTGCTCGAGCGCGACCCCCGAGTGACGCGCGTCGGGCGCTTCCTGCGCCGAACCAGCCTCGACGAGCTTCCCCAGCTCTGGAACGTCCTGCGCGGCGAGATGAGCCTCGTCGGGCCGCGACCGATGCCGCCCGACGTCGATCGCCACATCACCGGCTGGGGCCGCCGGCGGCTCGAGCTCACCCCGGGGCTCACGGGTCTCTGGCAGGTCCTCGGGCGCACGGCCATCCCCTTCGAGGAGATGATCAAGCTCGACTACGTCTACGTGACGAACTGGTCGCTGTGGGGCGACGTGCGGCTCCTGCTGCGCACCGCGTTCGTCGTCTTCAGCCGCCGCGGCGCGAACTGACGCGCGAAGACGCGCCGCCGGCGGCGAGCAGGCCCGCGAGCGACCACAGCACGTGGGGCGGGCCGCTGTCGACGAAGTAGGGCTCGATGACGTGGATGAGGACGAGCAGGAGCACGGTCGCGCCGACGACGGTGGCGACGACGCGCCGCTCGGGATCGGGGTCGGTCATGGCCCGTCGCGCCATCGCCCAGAGCGCGACCATGAGCGCCGCGAAGGCCACGAGCAGGAGCAGACCGCCGCGCAGGAGCAGCTCGATGTAGAGCGATTCCGTGTAGCCCCAAACCGGCCCCGGCGGCGGGTCGGGGCCCCAGCCCGCCAGCCAGCGGCCCTGGAGGACCGGGAAGTACTGCTCCGTCCAGACATGCCAGCGGAAGTCGATGGTGTTGGGGACGAACGGGCTGGCGGTGGCTCCGGGCGGCTTGTCGAACTGCTGCTCGAGGCGTTCCTTGATGACCGGCCCGGCTACGACCGCGCCGAGGGCCACGGCGACGAGGACGCCGCGAAGGACGACCCGGAAGCGGTGGAGCCACAGGCCGACGAGCAGCGCGCCGGCGAGCGCCCCGAAGAGCGCCGAGATCGTGACGGTCTGCGCGAGCGCCGCGGCGTCGACGACGAGGATCGCGAGCAGCCAGCCCCGCCGCATGACCCGCCTGGAGTCCACGAGGAGGAGCCCGACGCAGACGAGGACGACGAGGAGGAGGTAGCCGCCCAGCTGGTGCCAGTGCGGAAACGGGCCGGTCGCGCGCGGCGCCTGGCCGGTCTGCACCTGGTCGAGGTAGATGTTCGTTCCCGTGACGTCGGCCATGAGGCCGCGCACGCCGAGCAGGTTCGCCTGCTGCAGCAGCGCGAGCACTGCGACGGGCACGCTCACGACGAGGACGAGGCGAAGGGCGCGGGCGCGGTCGGCGGCAGTAGGCAGCGCGACGACGACGGCCCGATACAGGAGGAAGAACTGCAGCGGGCCCGCGAGCTTGCCGAGGCTGTCGGCGCTGAAGCCCGCGCCGCGCGCGATCAGATCGATCGAGCCGACGAGCGCCGTGACCACGACGTACGCGAGCGCGAGCCAGTCGAAGGCGCCCCAGCCCATCCGGCGGCGGCGGTCGGCCGCGATGAGCACGAGCGTCGCGGTGCCCGCGATCGCGAGCTCCGAGAGCCGAAATCCGGGCACCGGGAAGTCGCGCTGCAGCCCGGAGAGCGCCGGCGCGAGGCCGACGAGCGCGATGGCCGCCGCCGCGGGCCACTCGATCACGGCGGCGCCGAGCGCCGCGGCGACGAGCGTCGCTGCGCCAGCCCACGGGCTGAGCCCCGCGGCCACCCCCACGGCGACGGTCGCCCCGACGGCGTAGGCGGCGAGGATGATCCGCCATCCCGGGACGTTGCGCGGAAGGTTGCGCTGGGGCGAGCGCGGCCGGGCGGCGCGGCGAGCGGGTGCCGCGAGCTCGACGCTCACACGGCCGAGGCGTCGGTCGGCTGCTCGGGACGCTCGACCACGGTGGCGTCGGCCTCGAGCGCGCGGCGGGCGGAGCGTCGGAGCAGCAGCGCCCACTGCACGGGGACCTCGAAGTTGTCGAGCGCCTGGCACGCTGCGCGGAGCGCCGAGAGCGGCTGGCCCTGCAGCGCGACGAGGACGGCGACGTCGCTGCGCGCCGCGACCGAGGCCGCTGCGGCGTCCGCCGACGGGTCGCGGGCGATCACGAGCCGCAGCGGGCCGCCGAGGAGCTCGTCGTCCTCGTCGGCGGCAGCCGCGCCGCGCGCGGTCAGCCGCTGCGCGAGCCCGGCGGTCGCGGCCTCGGCGGCGCCCGTAGCCGGCATCAGCGCGACGGTCGGATGGCCGCCGCCC